>CAZPSS010000016.1:0-13074 GCA_964589565.1 uncultured Planctomycetia bacterium | reverse complement strand
AGGCGCACATAGCAATCGCCGTAAATCTTTTTTAACTTTTTCAGGTCTCCGGAAGCCTCGCTTTTATCTTTATATCCACCCACGCAGACCACCTTAAATTTACCCCACTGGGAGAGAAAAGGCTGATAGCCTTTATTTTCGAGCCGTTCTATCTCTTTTCTTGCATATTTTTCCGTACGAAAGCTGGCTACCTGTATATAGGCTGCAGTTTCGGGAGCTTGCGGAGTTTGCGCAATTTTAACTTTTATCTCTTTCTTTTCCGGCTCTCGGGACTTAATTGCCGGCCTCTCTTGCACTTGTTCCTTAAGGGTATCAGGGTATGAGGGTATGAGTTGGGCTAAATGTCTTCCTTTCTCTACACCCAAAGAATAGCAAACTATCAGCAGTATTATTAAACCAATGCTAAACAGAAAAATATTCTCATAAGATAAGGATAGAGCAACTCTGCCTAAGCGGAATTTTGCTTTTTTTGACTTTCCGGAAGCGCTGGAGAAATTACTAAAAAATTCTGCCTGTTTGTCTTTATCGTTTAAGTTAAACACATCTATTCTCTCCTTCTTTTTTTAAAATTCTCTCTATCTCATTGATAATTTCTTTATTGTGCGTATAGGCATAAGCTATTGTTGAGCCCGTATGATGAGAAAGCAAGATGTTCTGGCTAACCAGATAATCCAGAACCTTTTTTATTTCTTCACAATCACAGTTTAGCCAGGTAGCTATGCCGCCCGAGGTATCTACGGTAGAGGGATTTTCGTGAAAAAAAGAAATAATCTTTAAGTTAAGACCGGAGCCGCAAATTTTTTTAAGATTGGCCATGGCGAACCTCCTTAAGCAATTTCTTGAAAGATTCGGTTCTGGTGAACCGCAAGAAAGCCTTTATCACCCGGGGGTCAAACTGCTCGCCGCTGTGCCTTTTAATCTCTCTGATAGCCTCCAGAAAAGAAGCGGATTTGCGATAAGGCCGGCGGGAAGTCATTGCTTCAAAACTATCGGCTACGGCCATTATTCTGGCCCCCAGAGGTATCTGTTTACCTTTCAATCTGTCGGGGTAACCGGTTCCGTCGAACTTTTCATGATGGTGCAGGATAACTGCGATAGCGGGCTTAAGGCATTGTAAAGGACTTAAAATCTCTGCGCTTTTTTTAGGATACTCTTTGATGAGTTTAAATTCCTTTCCGCTTAGTTGCGCGGGTTTCTTCAGGATTTCTTCAGGAATGCCGATTTTCTCTGTATCGTGCAACATCGCCGCGAAACGCAAGTCGCGCAAATCTGTTTCGGAAAACCCTAATTCCTTGGCAATACCTAAGACGATATCCACAAATGCCCGTGAATGTACATAGGCTTGAGCGGATTTAACTTTGAGCAGAGCCGACAGAGACTTGACAGTGCCTAAGAGCATATCTTCCTGCTCTTTGTAAAGTTGCGCATTTTTAATCGCCCCTACCGCCTGTTCTGAAAGAACGGTTAATATCTCCCGGTCAAAATTGTCAAATGGCTTGTTGTTCATTTTCCGCAGGACGGTAATCACTCCGATGGGCTCTTCGTCAATCAGCGGCACAGAAAGATATGCCGCATTAAGCAGGACATTGCTTCTGCGCGTAACCGTGCCTTCTATCCTTTTCATCATATGGGAAATCCGCAGTTTTATTTTCTTTTTATTAGTTAAATCTATTAGCGCCTTAGGAATAAGCTCCTTTGTTTTCTTATCTACCAGGCTAATTAAACACCGTTTAGCCCGCAATATTTGAAGAGAAAGCCTGGCAATTCTGGGCAGGAGTTCATCCAAATCAAGGCTTGAGCTGATTAACCTATAAATAGTATGAGTGGTAGATAAGGCTATTGCCCGGGGCCGGATAGTCTGATAGAGTTTGGATAATTCCAATTCCTTTTGTATTTTTTCTAAGATTGTGCTATTGAGAGCTTCAAATAAGCGCAAGAATTCTTGAGAAGGCGCAAGTTTCAAATGACAGAGTATCAGAAATCCATAAAGCGCATCTCCCTGAACCAGAGGAAGGCTCAGGCCGAAACAATGCCCGGGACAAAGAAATTGCTCTATATTTCGCGACCTCTTTGCCTGCTCTATTGCCCGGTTTAAACATTTAAGGCACTCTTTTCTTTTAGCCCCTTTTGCCTTTGAGCATATAAGACTACCGTTAAAAAGAGAAATTCCTTCTATGTTTGGCCGGGCAGCGAGCCAGAATATAGGCTGTTTAAATAATTCCTCCAGAAGCTGTTTCTCTTTGTTAAGCAGAGGGCTTTGAATCAACTTCTTCAGGAGGTCTTGTTGGTACACTTTGTCTGGCTTCATTTTTCCTATAATTATATCGTATAACGCAGCAAGTAGCAAGCATTTTGCGCTTCAGGCTTCGTAAGGTTGAAAAAGTCTGCGATATTCTCTCTGGGCATATCTATCCGTCATCCCCGCAATATAATCGCAAACAACCTTAAAAACACCGTCTTTCTTCAATCTTCCCCGGCTTGTGGGAGGAAGCTGTTGGGGACTGGAAACATAACATCGAAATAGTTCCTGAATAAACCTGCGCGCTTTATTAGACATCCTGACTACTTTGTAGTGCTGGTATAGTTTTTGATTGAGAAACTCACGAAGCGGCTGGCGCTCCTCGGCAAGCTGCGGACCAAAAACCAATAATTTGGAGGAAAGGTTTCTTACTTCATCTACAGAATGAATTTTAAGGCGGTCCAGGCGCAGCTGGGTCTGCTCGATTATGTCTTGAACCTGGAGGTTGATCAAAAATTTAATAATTTGAAATTTTTTAATTTCCTCTTTTAGATGAGGATACCTGCGGCAAACCTCTTCCTGCGCCCTGCGCCAAAGTCCAATTTCATAGAGCTCCTTCACATCGATCAGCCCGGAAGTTATACCGTCGTCTAAATCGTGGCTGTCATAGGCAATTTCATCGGCGACATCCACCACTTGCGATTCCATGGCCGGAGAATTGCAGCCTTTGAATTCCTTGACCTGCGGATGGTCAAAAGATGTTGTATGTTTGATAATGCCTTCCCTGACTTCCCTGGTCAGGTTTAAACCTTTAAAATCAGGGTACCTTTCTTCAAGATAATCAACCACTCTTAAGCCCTGGCAGTTGTGCTCGAAACCGCCGTGCTGCTGCATTAATTTATGTAAGGTTTCTTCTCCTGCATGGCCAAAAGGAGTATGCCCGAGGTCGTGAGCCAAAGATACAGCTTCCACCAAGTCTTCATTCAGCCTAAGGGTCCGGGCAATAGTTCGCGCAATCTGGGCGACTTCCAAAGTATGGGTGAGGCGCGTCCGATAATAATCGCCCTCATAATTGACAAAAACCTGGGTCTTGTATTCCAATCTGCGAAAAGCGGTAGAATGGATAATTCTGTCTCTATCACGCTGAAAAGCCGTTCGATAAGGATCTTCCGGTTCAGGGTGAACCCGGCCTTTCGATTCTTTACTTTTCGTCGCATAGCCGGCCAAAAAAGTATATTCCGACTCTTCGAACTCTTCTCTTTTACCTTTCACCTTTTTCCTTTTTATATCTTCACTATACTGGCTGTAATCTTTTTGTCTATTTCCAAGAGCCCATATGAATTGTAAGGCGCGTAAACTTTGTCTGTGAGGCTTCCGGGATTAAAATAAAGCACGCCCCGGTGAGTTTCGTTCCGCGGAGAATGGGAATGGCCATAAACTATGCAATGAGGCTTCTCATCTTTAAATTTTTCGCTTACAGTTTTCATTAAATTAAAGGGAGTGCCGCAGCCATGGGTTAATCCGATGCGAAATTGTTTTATTTGAATAACTTCTTTTTCGGGTAAAGCCCGTCTTACATCCGGCGGATCCATATTGCCCCAGACCGCGCAAACTCTGGGCGCTATCTTTTTTAGCCCTTCCAAAATGGCCAGGTTTACCAGGTCGCCTGCGTGCAGGATTAAATCCACATCCGCAAAAGCGGTAAGAAGCCTTTTCGGCAAATCCTCAAATGCGCAAAGATGAGTATCAGAAACTACGCCAATCTTTATCATAGAAGGTTAAAGGTCAATGGACAACCTTCTGCCTGCCGTAAAGGTCCAAGAGCAAGTTTAAGTCTGGCAGATGCCAAATCCAAATCTTCTTTTCTAAAGCCGTGAGTCTGACATTTAGCTCCAGCTCTTTAGGAGAAATAACGATTATTCTTTGGACTTTATATTTGGATTTGCGGCAATAATCGAAAAACTGTTGTATTTGCGCTTCGTTAATTTCCTCTCTTTTAACCATACAGGCCCAATGTTTATCTTTATAGCGGGCAAGCACACAATCCGGCAAGCCTGTTTTTGGCCAGGGCCGCACTTCTTCAAAGTGCTGAAGCTTGAAAGATTTATTTTGGAGCACAATAATTTCGTTTCTAAAACATTTAAAAAGGTCGATTATCATTTCGCCCAAATCTTTTTTGGCTGTCCGGGAAAAGCTCAAAATCTGGCTTTCTATTTCATTTGAAAACTCTTTTGATTCGGTAGCAGGGTCTGCGGCTAAAGATAGTCTCTTCTTCTGGTAAACCGATTTCAGCCAAAATCTGAATATCTTATCCTGAATTCTGTAAAATACTCCCGCTTTACTCAGCAAATCCTTCTCCAGCAGATAATTAATCTGTTTAGAGATAACCCCAGGCTGGCGCTTTGCGGCTTCGGATATGTCGCCAAGCCGGCTGCCTCTTTCGCTTGCGGATAATAAAATCGCTAAAAATCCGGAGTAATCGGCGCCATTAAGGTTGTGGCTGAGCAAACTTGTAAAATATTGGTTGAGGATTCCTTTAGAATCATAAATTACGGCATTGAGCGCCTGGCTGATGAGCTCACAGGAAATTTCCTTTCTGTTAAGCTCTTTGGTCTTTTCCGTTAATTTGCTGCTCAACACATCTAAGTAAAAGGGATGCCCTTCGCTAAAGGCAATTAAGAAATCCCTAAAGTCCTGCGGCAGATTAATGTTCTGGAAACGCTTTTCTAAAAATCTACAACAGGTAATAGAGTCAAAAGGTTCAATCTCAATGAGTTCGAAATTGCCAAATAAAAGAGAAAGTTCATTGCCGAAAATCTTTTTAGCATAACTTACCTGCGAGCTAATCAATATGAACATAGTGTCCTTTTGCACCATAATTTCTTTGGCGAAAGCCGAAAATGGATTCTTAAGTTTGTAAGAATCCAGGAAATGAAATTCGTCTAATATGACTGCGCAGGAAATGCCGCTCTCCTGTTTTAAAACGGCTGTTAAGGTTAACAGGCTTTCATAGGCTTGGTTAAATTGTAAATTCTTAATGTTGTTCTCAATTCCGCAAATAACTTCCACTGTTTTGGGAATACTTTTTTTGGCATATTCCTTAAGCGGCTCCAGTTCTTCGCAAACAGCGAGCTCTTTATTTTTAAGGTAGTGATAAAGAAAGGCGCCGAGAAATTTATAGGTAAAATGGCTAAAGGAATTCACCCTTAAATCGATATAGATAGGTATAATTCCGGGGTAGTTAAAATTGGAAAGAAAGTGCAGGATAAGCGAAGATTTGCCTATGAGTTTAGGGCCGACAATCGCGATATTCTGACGGAAGCCCTCTTTCAGGCCGCATAGTCTTTTAGAAAGCAGCCTTAAGTCTTTGTTTCTTCCGAAAAATTTATTGCCGACAACCGGATCGCTAAACATATTTCTTCAAGGCAAATAGAAAAAGGGGTTTTGGGGTTTATGCCCTTTTCTGATTTCAAAATAAAGCTCAGGACTATTTGCTCGTCCGCTTGAACCAACCTGAGCAATGACATGGCCTTGCTTTATCAACTGGTTCAGTTTTGTAAAATTCTTCAGGTTTTGCGCATAAACCGTAGAATACCCGTCCCGATGGTCAATAATAATTATTTTTCCGTAACCTTTTAATCCTTCGCTGCAAAAAACTATTTTTCCCGAACGGGAAGCACAAATATCCGCGCCCTTTCTTGCCTGAATACAGATACCCTTATTTTTCACTTCATCTTTCTTCATCCCAAAAAAAGAAGTGACCCTGCCCTTTAATGGCCAGCTAAAATCGCCGCCTTTATCCTGGAAGTCTATTTCTAAAGTTAAATCTTCGTCTTTCTCGGTAACCGCCGGGATAAAAATCAGCTGCCCCACATAAATCCTGGAAGTATCGGCGAGGCGATTGATACGGGCAACCTTCTCCAACTCTACCTTATATGCCTTGGATATCCTCCAGAGAGTCTGGCCCTCCTTAACCTGATGGTATATCCCCGCCATCTCTTTGGGCGGCGCAGGCGGCCCTGTAGTAAGCGTAGCACAACCAGATAGAAAAATTAAAAATGTAAAATTTAAAATTAAAAATTTAAGAGTTTTTAGAACTTTTTTTACCATAATCTGTGTCCATCCGTAAATTTTATCCGTGTTTATCCGTGTTTCTGGAGCGGGTGAGCGGAATCGAACCGCCACAAGCAGCTTGGGAAGCTGCTATTCTGCCGTTGAATTACACCCGCATCACTTCAGAATCTCGTCAAAGACTGAAAATGCCTAAATCTGGTTTCGATATCCTTTTTGTTCAGCTTTTTTAAACGGTTAAGGCTAAAATCCTCTATAACATAGGATGCCATAATGGTACCGTAGCCGATGGCTTTCTTAAACGTCGATTCCCTAATCTCCGGGCAACTGGCAAGATAACCTAAAAATCCCCCGGCAAATGTGTCTCCTGCTCCTGTGGGGTCGAGGACTTCTTCTAATAAATACGCCGGAGTATGAAATGAAAAAGTGCGCGAAATGAGGCAGCAGCCGTATTCGCCCCTTTTAATTATAACTAAACGCGGGCCTAAAGAAAGAAGCTCTTTTGCCGCTTTAATCAAATTAGCTCGTTTAGAAAACTCGCGCGCCTCGGCATCATTTAAAATTAATATGTCGCTTCTCTTAACCACCCGTTTCAAGGCCTCTTTTTCATGCTCAATCCAATAATTCATTGTATCACAAACCACTAATTTAGGATCCTTAAGCTGCTTTAAGACTTTTAACTGGATATGAGGGTCGATGTTTGCCAAAAAAATAAATTTCTCATTTTGAGAGTCGGCAGCAATATTCGGATTAAAACCGGAGAGGAGATTTAGTTCTGTTTTGAGAGTTTGGGGATTATTGAGATCGTAGGTATAAGAACCGGACCATCTGAAGGTCTTGCCTTTTTTTATCTGCAGCCCTTTAGCGTCTATGCTTCTGGATTGCAAAAAACTTATAAATTCCCGCGGAAAGTCATCTCCCACTACCGCCACCAGTTTAACTTTACTAAAAAAACTGGCGCTGACCGCGAAATAAGCCGCTGAACCGCCCAAGATATCTTTGGCTTTACCAAAGGGGGTGCGGACTGTATCCAGCGCTACGGTACCTACAACTAAAATACTATGGCCCATAATTTATACCTTCACTTAATTTCAACGAACAATATTGACTGCACATTGTGCAAACATCAGCGATGCTTGATTTGGACTGACGGCGAACCGCCTCAGGAAGCTGAGGATCGATGGCCAGCTCTATTTGTTTCTTCCAATCTCTTCTCTTGCGCGCGGTTGACATCTTTATATCCCAATCCATAGCCTTCTTTATCCCTTTGGCAATATCAGCTGCGTGAGCGGCTATCCGAGCAGCAATGACTCCTTCCTTAACATCTTCGAACGTGGGAAGCCGAAGATGCTCAGAACGAGTTACATAACAGAGGAAGTCTGCTCCGAAAGACGCGGCTATTGCTCCACCGATAGCAGCGGTAATATGGTCATAACCCGGCGCTACATCGGTGACTAAAGGTCCTAACACATAGAAAGGAGCGCCATGGCAGAGCCTTTTTTCTAAGACCACATTGGCCTGAATCTGGTCAATAGGCACATGCCCCGGCCCCTCTATCATTACCTGAACGCCTTCTTCTTGAGCGCGTCCGGCCAACTCTCCTAATAAGACCAGTTCCTGAATCTGAGTTCTATCAGTAGCGTCGGCAAGTGAGCCGGGCCGCATCCCATCACCAAGACTTATGGTTACATCATACCTTTTGGCGAAAGCTAAAATCCGGTCAAAATATTTATATAACGGGTTTTCTTTTTTATTCCCGGACATCCATTTTACTAAAATAGCTCCACCGCGGCTGACTATGCCGGTAATCCTTTTCTCATACCTTAAGCGAGCGATAGATTCATTGGTTACGCCGCAATGCAGGGTGAGGAAATCTACTCCATCTTTGGCATGCTCTTCTATTGCGCTTAAGATATCCTCTTCTCTCATTGCGGTAATAGAGCCGGCTCTTTGGACAGCATTAACTGCAGCCTGATAAATGGGCACTGTTCCCACCGGCACAGGCGACTCTCGCAAAATACTCCTGCGCGCTTTAGAGATATTTCCGCCTGTGCTTAAATCCATAACAGTGTGAGCGCCGGCACAAACCGCTATCTTCATCTTTTTCAGTTCGCCTTTTATTTTTGAGTAGTCAGAGGATGTGCCGATATTCGCATTTACTTTTGTGCTTAAGCCTTCTCCAATCCCATAGACTTTTTCAGGGCGGTGTTTTTTATTATAAGGAATGACTATCCTGCCCCGGGCAATCTTTTCCCGAATGAATTCAGGCTCCTGCCCTTCCTCGCGGGCAACCTTGCGCATCTGAGGAGTTATTTTACCTTTTCTTGCCGCTTCCAACTGAGTCATCGATATAACCTTCGTCTAAATTCTTTTGCTGCCGCACAGGCGTCTTTGGCGGTAATGATAGCTCTGCATACAGCGACGCGTTGCGCGCCGCAAGCCAAAACCTGCTCAAGGTTCCCCAGGTTTATTCCTCCCACTGCCACAAAAGGAACTCTGACTTTGTCTTTAATCCTGGCGATTATTTCCGGACCTAAGGCAGTGGCTGCGGGCTTTGTAGCCGTGGCAAATACCGGTCCAATAGCAATATAATCTGCCCCCTCCCTCTCTGCCCCGCAAGCCTCTTCAACACTGTGGGTGGAAAGGCCGATTATCTTATTCTCACCTAAAATCTTACGCGCATCTTTTACAGACAAATCCTGCCGGCCTAAATGCACACCGTCGGCATCAATAATCTGCGCCAGGTCAACCCGGTCATTAAGCACAAAGGCCGCCTTGGTTCCTTTAGCCAGGCTCTTAATAACCCGGCCTATTTTCAGAATCTCTCGATCCGTCAGGCTCTTTGCTCTTAGCTGCAGGATATCGGCTTCGCCTGAAATAGCCTGACGGGCAATTTCGGCAAGAGCGTCGTATTTGCGCAAGATTCCTGCATCTAAGATTACATATAGCTTAAAGTCGCGCAATTGTCTTTTTCTCTAACTCATAAAGCTTAAAGCGCAGCCTGCCAAAACTATTGCTTAAGGATTGATTGAATATATTAGAGAATTCTTCCAGGACTCTAAGGGATTCCTTCGCCCTCTGGATATTGGCAAAAAATACATCCCTGTAATTTTTTCGTGAAGATGGACTTAAAACCTCTCTCCCCGCATCGGCCCGGCTGTCTCTCGACTCAAGCAGGGTTTTGGGTACTCCGGGGAATTTCTTGATATTGCGGGAAATTTTATGCCTTAAGGCCTTAAACTCACCGGTTAAGCTGGCATCCTCCAAAATAAACCGGACAATCTCTTCGCAAACCCTTAGTCCTTCGCGAGAACGATTCAAATTGGCGTCAATAATCCTTAGTAAGTCTTTTTTCACGTATCCCCTTTAATCCCGGCAATTATCGAGGCGCTGGAGTAGCCTTTAACAAAATCAACGCTGGCCACTTTGCCGCCGCAGGATTCAACAAAATCTTTTCCTACGATATCGGCTCTTTGCCAATCGCCTCCTTTGACCAGCACATCGGGCTTGAGGGCCTTAATAAGACGCAGAGGCGTAGTCTCGGCAAAAACAGTCACATAATCCACGCATTCCAAAGCCGCAACCAAAACAGCCCTTTCCTGATCAGAGAAAATAGGGCGGCCCTTCCCCTTTAGCCTGCGCACAGAGGCATCGCTATTAAGAGCAAGCACAAGTTTATCGCCCAAGCCTTTAGCCTTTTCTAAATATTTTATATGCCCCAAATGGAGAATATCAAAGCAACCATTGGTAAAGACAATCTTTTCTCCCCTCTTTCTAGAGGCGCCTATTATATCTTTTAGCTCTTTTAACTTTTTAATCTTGTTTTTAGTCAACGTAAGAAGGATTGTTCCGCCAATTCACAAATGATATGGCCGATAGTAATGTGGGCTTCCTGGATACGCGCAGTGTTTTTAGACGGGACACAAACTGACACATCTACCTTTTTTGAGAGCTGCTTACTCTTCTGGCCGCTAAGGCAAGCGGTTTTCATCCCTATTTTTTTGGCGTAAGAGACACCGGCGAGAACATTGGGAGAAGCCCCGCTGGTGGAAATCCCAATTGCTAAATCTTCTCTTCGGCCCAGCCCCTCTATCTGGCGGGCAAAAACCTGCTTAAAATCATAGTCATTAGCAATGGAAGTTAAATTGGAGTTGTTGCAACTTAACGCTATTGCCGCCAGGGCCCTTCTTTCCCGGGTAAATCTTCCTATTAGCTCCGCAGCTATGTGCTGGCTATCTGCTGCGCTTCCGCCGTTGCCAAAGAGGATTATCTTGCCTCCTCTTTTTAAACAAGCAATTACCAATCCTGTAAGTTTAGCTATTGAGGCAAGTAAATCATCCCGACAAAGCCCCTCTTTAACTGCGATACTTTGCTTTATAATAGATCTAATTTCTTCTTCCGCTTTGCCTCTACAAAGTTTCATCTTCTTTCCCCTACCACCTACCATCTACCACCTATTACCCGCATCATCTCAACCAAAGAACAATTTAGCTATATTATAAAGTTCGAGCGGTACGGTCTTGACGGTCCCTACCGCCTTTTCCAGAGGAACAGAAACAATTTTATTGCCCTGGAGGCTGGCCATCCGGCCAAACTTTCTTTCTATAACCAGTTCCATAGCCTTAACCCCGTAGCGAGTGCCTAAAACCCTGTCAAATGCAGTGGGGCTGCCTCCTCTCTGAATGTGTCCTAATACCGTAACTCTTGTTTCAAACCCTGTGCGCTTCTCGATTTCTTCGCCTAAAATCTGTCCTATGCCGCCCAGCCGGACATGGCCAAAGGCATCCAGGCGCTGCTCTTGCAAAATCTCTGTATCATCTTTAAACTTTGCTCCTTCGGCTACCACAACAATGCTAAAGGTTTTACCGCGCCCGTGCCTCTTCTTGATTAGCTCACAAACCCCATTGATATCAATGGGGAACTCAGGAAGCAAAATTGCGTCGGCGCCTCCGGCGATGCCGGCCTCAAGCCCAATCCAGCCGGAATGCCGCCCCATAACTTCCACCACCATTACGCGATGGTGAGATTCGGCCGTAGTATGTATCCTGTCAATGGCTTCGGTAGCGATATTTACGGCGGTGTCAAATCCAAAGGTCCTATCCGTAGCCGAAAGGTCGTTATCGATGGTCTTGGGCACACCCACAATATTCAAACCGTCTTTATACAATTTATAGGCCACGCCCAATGTATCTTCTCCGCCTATGGCAATCAGGGCATCAAGCTTTAAGGCCTTGAAATTCTCTTTAGCTTTTTTCTCATCCTGCTTTTTCTTGTAAGGATTAGTCCTTGATGTGCCCAGGATTGTTCCGCCTTTGGGCAGAATCCCTGAGACGGAATTGAGGTTTAAATCCTCTGTGTCCTTCTCAATCAATCCTTTCCATCCGTTTCTAATGCCTACAACTTCATAGTCTTCTTTTAATGCCTTCCTCACTATTGCCCTGATTACGGGATTGATTCCCGGGCAATCCCCTCCCCCTGTTAAAACACCAATCCTCTTTTTCACCTCTTTAATCCTTTCCGTATTCTATGTTCCCCCGAAAGGGAACCGGCTTCTCTGCTAATTCCTGTTTTCCTTTCTTTTTAGGATGCTTCTCTTCTTTCTGCATAATTCTTCCCACATGTACCCGCACCACAATAGGCTCCTCAATTCCCAGCATTTCCTGGATTCGGCCCTTGATTGCCGCCTGAATTTTTTCGGTAGTCTCGGGGATGTTTGCCTCAGCCCACAGGCTAAGGCGGATATTTATTTCTATCGCCTTTTTCCCGGCAACAACGTTGCTGCGCAAATCTTTAATTTCTGCCATATCGGAAGACAGGCGTTTGATAAAATCTTCTATTGCCGAAAGAGAAACAGTCACCTGGCCGTCGGGATTATTAAAGGCGATAGTCTTTTCCCTCTGCATTTTTCCCAGAGTTACCTGAGCGATAAAGATACTGGCGATAATTAAAAAAAGACCGGCGCCGCCGATAATCAAATGGATATTCTGCAGCTGGAGTGTCTGGCCCAAAAAGACCGTTAAGTCCTGCAGGGTAAATAAGTTAAAGGAAAAAGCGATCAAAAGGCCTCCCAGAATGGCAAAAACTAAAGTGCAAACAAAAACTACAAAGATTCCCAATGTTTTCATTTTCCTGCCTCACTTTCTTTTGCTTTCTTTTGTCTTTCGGAAATAAAAATATCCACAAAATCTGTGTAAACCTTCCCTTTCAAGAAACGCGCATCGTTCAGTATATCTCTACAAAAAGGCGCTGTTGTTTTTATCGGCTCAATTATATATTCTTCCAGGGCCCGCAACATAATCCCAATAGCCTCGGAGCGTGTCTTTCCGTGGGTAATCAGCTTGGCAAGCAAAGAATCATAGAAAGGCAGGACTTTGTAGTTCTGGTAGGCACAGCTATCAACGCGCACACCGCGGCCGCCCGGCATGTTGTAAGAGTCGATTCTGCCCGGGGAAGGAATAAAGTTGTTATCCGGGTCCTCCGCGTTAATGCGGCACTCCATTGCCCAGCCGTTTATCTTAATATCCTCCTGATTGTAGGACAATTTTTCTCCTGCGGCAAGTCTAATCTGTTCTTTTAGCAAGTCTATACCTGTAACCATTTCGCTAACGCCGTGCTCAACCTGAATACGCGTATTCATTTCCAAAAAATAGAAATTATTCTTTTCGTCAAGCAGAAATTCCACTGTTCCCGCGTTATTATAATTGACCCTCTTGGCAGCTCTTACGGCTGCTTCGCCCATACGTTTGCGCAGTTTAGCATCGAGA
>CAZPSS010000015.1:0-13788 GCA_964589565.1 uncultured Planctomycetia bacterium | reverse complement strand
ATCTTACATTAGCCAGGGAGGAAAGGTGTCCGGACATTCTAAGTGGGCGGGAATAAAACATAAAAAAGCGCTAATAGATGCCAAAAGAGGCAAACTTTTCTCCAAATTAAACAAGGAGATTACCGTAGCGGCTAAGACAGGCGGCGGCAGCGCCGAAGTCAATCCCCGCCTGCGTTTGGCTATCGCCAGGGCCAGGGAAGTAAATATGCCCGCAGGCAATATTGAGCGGGCCATCAAAAAAGGCACCGGTGAACTTCCCGGGGTAAGCTACGAGCAGGTCAGTTACGAAGGTTATGGCCCCGGCGGAGTGGCTATTATGGTCGAGGTTTTAACCGACAACAAAAACCGCATCACTGCCGAAATCAGAAATATCTTCTCCAGTAAAGGGGGAAATTTAGCCGGTTCAGGAAGCGTTAGCTGGTTATTTCGTAAAAAAGGTTTTATTGTAATCGATAAAACTAAAGCGGAAGAAGATAAGCTGATGTCCGTGGCTATAGAAAGCGGCGCCGAAGACTTAAAAACCGAAGAGGACTCCTATGAAATTGTCACTGACATTAAAGATTACGAAAAGGTGCGCGCGGCTTTGAAAGATAAAGGGATTGAGTGGGAAGCCGCAGAGCTGACGATGATTCCTTCGAGTTTCGTAAAATTGCAGGGAAAACAGGCAGAGCAGGTTTTAAATTTGGTAGAGAGCCTCGAGGACAACGATGATGTGCAAAATGTCTATGCCAATTTTGATATTCCCGATGACATTCTCAATAAACATAGCAAATAACGTTGGCTGTGAATAAAGCGAATATGCGTATTTTAGGAGTTGACCCGGGGTTGGGCACAACCGGATACGGAGTAATTGAAGTTGGCGCCTGCCGGGCAGGCAGGCAGGCCGAAAAATTTAAGTTATTGGAAGCAGGGGTGATTAAAAATTTGCCCCGCCACAGCTTAGCGCAGAAGCTATCGCGTTTATATAAGGGCATTAGAGATATTGTCCGCGAGTATAAACCTGCCGATTTAATATTAGAAAAGCTTTATTCTCATTATAAACATCAGATGACCGCTATTGCTATGGGCCATGCCCGCGGCGTAATTGCGCTTACGGCAGGAGAATGCCCGCAGATGCGTCTCATTGATTATTCGGCCAAGCGCGTGAAGCTGGCGCTTACAGGAAGCGGCAATGCTTCCAAGATGCAGGTGCAGCGCACTGTGCAGGGTATATTAAGTCTGGAAAGCTTACCTGCGCCGGCTGATGTAAGCGATGCGCTGGCTTTAGCCCTGGCTCACGTCTATATAATAAGTAGTAAGTTGTAAACATTAAAGAATATGATTTCCTCTATCAGCGGAAAAATAAAGCGCAAAACCGCAGAATCATTGCTCCTTGAAGTTAATGATATCGTCTATGAAGTTTTAATTCCCAGGGCAATAATGAATGTTTTGGAAAACGACTTCTCTGAAGGCGCAAGCTTGGATTTAGTTACCTACCATTACTTGCAGGTGGAGCCTTCCCGCTCAAAGCCTGTCCTGATAGGTTTTTTAAACGAGATAGAGAAAGAATTTTTCGAGCAATTTATTACGGTTTCCGGAGTAGGGCCCAAAGCCGCTGTGCGGGCATTGAGCCTTCCCATTTCGGAAATTGCCGAAGCTATCGATGCGGCAAACCTGGGACTTCTGAAGACCCTGCCCGGCATCGGCGGGCAAAGGGCTCGCGAGATAGTAGCTAAGTTGCAAGGCAAGGTAGGCAAATTCTGTTTAATTCAGGATAAAGTTGATTCTGAAAGAGTTCCGCCGGTAAAAGAGGATATTCAGGGAGAAGCAGTGGCGGTTTTGCTTCAATTGCAATACAAGAGGAACGAGGCAAAAGAGATGGTCAAGAAAGCAATCGAAGACAATTCGCAGCTTGCCACTGCCGAAGAGATTTTAAACCATGTCTATCGCCAAAAAGCAAAAGAGCCAAAGGATGCCTGAGAAAGATTTCCGCCCCGTTAGAGGCTCCACCAACTCTAACGTGGACAAGGCCTCTAACGGGGCTCGCCAGCGCCTGATTACTGTTCAGGAGACCGAAGAAGATACTGTTGTCAACCTTTCTCTTCGCCCGACAAAGCTCCAGGAATTTGTCGGCCAGAAGGATGTGGCAGCCAATCTAAAGATAGCAATCACGGCGGCGAAAGCCCGGGGAGAACCTTTGGAGCACGTGCTGCTTAGCGGTCCACCCGGATTAGGCAAGACCAGTATGGCCCACATCATTGCTCACGAGATGGGCACCAAGGTTACCTCTACCAGCGGTCCGGCAATTGAGCGCGCCGGAGACCTAATCGGCATCTTAACTAATTTGGGAGAAGGAGATGTCTTTTTTATTGACGAGGTGCACAGGCTTTCTAAGGTGGTGGAGGAATTCCTTTATCCGGCAATGGAGAATTCCCAGATAGATTTTGTGATTGATAAAGGCCCGTACGCCAAGACAATCAAGTTTAATCTGAAACGCTTTACTTTAGTAGGAGCAACTACCCGGGCAGGCCTTCTTACTGCCCCTTTACGTTCAAGATTTGGGATGTTTTTTCACCTTGATTTCTACCGCTGCGAAGAGCTTATGCAGATTCTGGAGCGCTCAGCGAGAATTTTGAATATTCCTTTAGATAAAGAGGCATCAAATGAAGTTGCCCTGCGCTCCCGCGGCACACCCCGTGTAGCTAACCGTCTTTTGCGCCGGGTAAGGGACTATGCCCAGGTAAAATCAGACGGGCAGGTAGACCAAGAAATTGCGAAGCTGGCTCTTAAAGCTCAAGGCGTGGATAAAATGGGCCTGGACAATATCGACCGAAAAGTTCTTGCGGCAATTATAGATTACTATAACGGAGGCCCCGTAGGCATTGAATCGCTGGCAGCTACCTTAAATGAAGAAAGCGACACCATTGTGGATATAGTGGAACCTTTTCTTTTAAAAATAGGTTACATCAAACGCACCCCCCGGGGCAGAGAAGTAACCGAATTAGGATATAAACATCTGGAGAAGCCCTACAAAGGCCAAAAGGAGTTGTTTAAGTAGCTCGCTTGATTGATAATCATAGATGAAATTTTTTATGGTACAGGAAAGTATAAATACGGTACCACTGCGAAAATTGCACATTAAGGTTATTACCAAAGGCAATTTTCTTGAAATTGGCCTCATATTATTTCTTTTGGCTTTTGGTTTGCCTTACAGTTGGGCGCAGCCGCAGAAGATAGTGCGTGTGGCTGTGGTTGCCGATGCCCGTCAAATTAATCTCGACATCCGCTCTGCCTACAAAATTCTCGCCTTAAACACAAATGAAGAACTTCATAAAGGCCGTCGTCTTTGGCGGGCTAAGGTTTTGCCTGCCGAAAGCGGAATTAGGATTGGCAAGCTTGATTTCAAGATTTACGGCATAAGGATTCAGCCAAGCCGCAATTCCGCAATTTATCTCAACGGCCGCAGATTTAGAGGCGCAATTGATATTATTCGCCAGCCCGACAAAAGTCTCTTAGCAATCAACCATCTAAGTGTCGAAGAGTATGTTTGCGGAGTGCTTTATCATGAAGTGGCTCCCTGGTGGCCGATGGAAGCGCTAAAGGTGCAGGCGATAGTCTCGCGCAGTTTTGCCTTATATCAGGCAAAAGTTAATGCGCATAAAGATTACGACCTTGTTTCTACGGTCTATTCCCAGGTTTACGGAGGACGAACTTCGGAAAGAGGCCGGACATCTAAAGCCGTCAGGCTCACTAAAGGCAAGGTCTTAACCTATAAAAACGAGCTCTTTCCCGCCTTTTTTCATGCAACCTGCGCCGGGCACACGGAGAAGGCGGGTAATCTTTGGAGTATCAATTTACCTCCCTTAAGGGGCAGAGAATGTCAGTTTTGTCAGCGCTCACCGCATTTTCGCTGGAAAAAAAAGGTTTCCCTTCAGGACATAGAGAAGGGCTTAGAAAAAGCGGGTTTTGAAGTAGGGCTAATTGAGTCGATTGAGATTGTAGACAGGAGTGTCGGCGGCAGGATTGGCGATTTAGAGATAACCTCAAAGCGCGGCGGCAAAATAAGGCTTAGCGCCAATCGTTTTCGTTTAGCTGTGGGCCCCAACATTATCAGAAGCGCTAATTTCGAGTTACAGATTAAAAAAAGACAGGCCCCGTTCCAACAAGTTGGAACGGGGCAGGCTTACTTCGAAGGTTATGGCTGGGGCCACGGTGTAGGTATGTGCCAATGGGGAGCATTCTTTATGGCCCGAAAAGGTTTTAATACCGAGCAGATTTTGGGCTACTATTATCCGGAGAGTAAGGTTAAGAATATTGAAGACATCCAGTAAATATCATAAGCGTCATTGCGAGCCCCGAAGGGGCGCCTGCCCCCGCGCTTTAATTCACTTCGTGAATTAGCGGGGGAAGCAATCTCAAGATGGGATTGCTTCGGTCACTTCGTTCGCTCGCAATGACAACTAGGTTGTCAATTGAGACTTGCTGATTTTGATTACCCTTTGCCTAAGGAGCTGATTGCGCAGGAGCCCTGCGCAAAAAGGGAAGACTCGCGCCTTCTAATCTTAGAGCGGGCTAAAAAAAAGCTCATCCACCGAAAATTCATCGCTCTCGTTGATTATCTTTCTCCGGGAGATTGTTTAGTCTTGAATAATACCCGGGTAATTTGCGCCCGAATGATTGGCAGACGAGAAACCCACCTGCGCCTGCGGGGTGCAAGTGGTGCAAGCGGAGGGGGCAGGCAGGAGATTTTCTTTCTGGAGAATTTATCCAAAGATACCTATCGGGTTTTGGCTAAGCCGGCAAAAAAATTATCCCTGGGCGCAAAGGTATTATTTAATAACGGAAAAGTTTGCGCTACTGTGCTTGCTGAGGAAGGGATGAGCAAGATTGTCAGGTTTAGCGCAAGCGGAGATACTCATGATTTTTGGCATAAGTTTGGCCGGGTTCCGCTTCCCCCGTATATTAAAAGAGATCCGCAACATTTAGATAAAGAGCGCTATCAAACAGTTTATGCCAGGGAAGCCGGCGCAACCGCCGCCCCTACGGCAGGACTGCATTTTACAAGAGAACTATTGGAGATTATCCGGGCCAAGGGCGTAAATATTGTTTATTTAACCTTACATATCAACTACGGAACCTTTGCCCCGGTTAAATCTGAAGATATATCCAAACATAAAATGCACAAGGAGTATTTTATCCTGCCCGCAAAAACAAAAGCCCTTATTAATGCAGCCCGGCTAAAAGGCAGGAAGGTTTTTGCGGTGGGCACAACATCCGTGCGTGTTCTGGAGACATGCGCCAAGGGGGGCGAAGAAACAAAACCATTGTCCGCAGAAGTTAGAGGCCGGACGGATTTATTTATTTATCCTCCTTATAGTTTTAAGGCGGTTGATTGCCTTTTGACCAATTTTCATTTTCCTAAATCTACGCTGCTGATGCTGGTGAGCGCTTTTGCCGGAAAAGAATTAATCTTCAAGGCCTATCAAGAGGCAATTGAGAAGCGATATAGGTTTTTCTCTTACGGCGACGCTATGTTGATTTTATAAAATGAGCTTTACAGTTATTCATCAGGATAAGGGTTCCGAGGCAAGGAGCGGCCTTTTGCAGACTGCCCACGGGGTGGTTAAGACGCCGGCGTTTATGCCGGTAGGCACCCAGGCTACCGTAAAGACCCTATCCTCGCAAGACCTTTTAGATTGCAAGACTCAGATAATCCTGGGCAATGCCTACCATCTTTATCTTCGCCCGGGCAGAAAAATCATTAAGCAGGCCGGCGGCTTGCATAAGTTTATGGGCTGGCAAGGCCCCATGCTTACCGACAGCGGCGGATTTCAGGTATTCAGCCTGGCAGTTTTGAGAAAGATTACCGAGAAAGGTGTGCAGTTCCAGTCGCATATCGACGGCTCAAGGCATCTCTTGGCGCCGGAAGACATCATCGGGGTTCAGCTGGATTTGGGAAGCGATATCCTGATGCCTTTGGATGAGTGTGTGCACTATCCGGCTGAACGCGATTATGCGCAGGAGTCGCTTAAATTGACCAATATTTGGGCGCGCCGCTCCCGCGAAGTTTTTTGCCGGAGGGAAAATCCGGATGACGGCCGATTACTTTTTGGTATTGTTCAGGGAAGCACCTATCTGGACTTACGCAAGCAGGCGGCTGGTGAGCTTTCGGAGATTGGTTTTGCGGGTTATGCGGTAGGCGGAGTAAGCGTGGGTGAGCCGGAGGATGTAAAATTTGAGATTATGGAGCACACTTTAAGATTTTTACCCAAAGAGGCGCCGCACTATGCAATGGGCATTGGCTCGGTGACAGATATCTTTAAGGCAGTGCAGTTAGGTGTGGATATGTTTGACTGCGTAATGCCTACGCGGCACGCCAGAAACGGTACGGCTTTTACGCGGTCCGGGAAAATTGTCCTTCGCAATGCCCCCTACGCCGCAAATTTCGGGCCTATTGAGCAGGAGTGCGAATGTTTTACCTGCAGAAATAACTATACCCGCGCTTACATCCGCCACCTTATCAATGCCGATGAAATATTAGGCATAAGATTAGTTTCGTTGCATAATGTCTACTTTTATGCTATGCTTATGAAAAGAATAAGAGAAGCAATCCATGAAAATAGGTTTTTGCAATTCAAGAAAGAGTTTTTAGAAAGTTATAATTTGAAATCTAACGAACCAGGAGGAACATATGAATAATCTTGCCTATGCAATGGGGCAATCTCCGCAAGCAGCGCCGGGACAGCCTGCGCCCAGTCCGTTAGCCGGATTTCTTCCCATAATTTTGATCTTCGGCATCTTTTACTTTTTGCTCATCCGGCCGCAGCAGAAGCAGCAAAAGCAGCATCGGGAGATGACTTCCAAATTGAGCAAAAACGACGAAGTGGTTACCAATGGCGGCATTCACGGGACAGTGGTCAATGTGGATGAGCAGACCGTAACCCTGCGCGTCGACGATAACACCAGAATCAAGTTTCAGAGAAACGTGATTTCCTTTGTAAAGAAAAAGTAATGCCCAGGGAGTTTTGAGATGATTAAGAATTTGAAGTGGAAGGTGTTGTTGGTGGCGGCGGTGGCGGCCTGGGCCGTTTGGATGGCCTATCCGCCGCAGGAGAAAGTAAAGCTGGGCCTGGATTTACAGGGCGGGATGCACCTTATCTTAAAGGTGGATATCGATAAAGTGCCCGAGGAGGTAAGAGCTGACGCCACAGACCGCGCTATTGAAATAATCCGCAACCGCATTGACCAATTCGGCGTTAGCGAGCCGCTCATTCAGAAACAGGGAACCAGCCACATTGTCCTGCAGCTGCCCGGCGTTGCGGATAGAGAAAGGGCGCTGCAGATTATCAAGCAGACAGCCCATCTGGAATTTAAATTAGTAAACGAAGATGCCCAAGATTTGACTGCGGCCCTGGAAGGGAATGTGCCTGCCGGATATGAGCTGGAATATCTGGATAACAAGCCCCTGCTTCTGGAGAAAAAAGCTTCGCTTGCAGGAGATAGCCTGGTTGATGCCCGTGTTGAATGGGGCTCGATGCAGGTTAATCCTTATGTCAGTTTTAGCCTTAACCCCAGAGGCGCCCGAAGTTTTGCCCGTTTAACCAAAAATAATATCGGCAGGAGGCTGGCCATTGTCCTGGACACAACGGTAAAGAGCGCCCCGGTTATTGAGAGCGAGATTCCTGCAGGGCGCGGCCAGATTACCGGGAGTTTCAGCGAGGATGAGGCTGCGGACCTGGCTTTAGTTTTGCGCACAGGCGCGCTTCCCGCCCCCATTCGGGTAGAAGAAGAAAGAACTATAGGAGCTGCCCTGGGAGAAGATTCCATAAGGACGGGAGTCCGCTCAGTTGTGGTGGGAGCAATTTTAGTTTTGCTTTTTATGGCCGGCTATTATTTGTGGGCAGGACTAATTGCCAATTTTGCCCTTTGCCTGAATTTAGTCATTATTTTAGGCGTGCTTTCTTATCCTCGCCTGGGCGCAGCCTTAACCCTTCCCGGCATTGCCGGAATTGTGCTTACCATAGGCATGGCAGTTGATGCCAATGTGCTAATCTTTGAAAGAATAAGGGAAGAATTGAAGTTGGGCAAGACCTTGCGCCTGGCTGTTTCCAGCGGCTATCAAAAGGCCTTTCTCACTATTTTAGACGCTAATGTTACAACTTTGATTGCCGCCTTTATTCTCTTTCAGTTCGGCACCGGGCCCGTTAAGGGTTTTGCTACTACTTTAAGTATCGGTATTTTAGCCAGTATGTTTACGGCCCTGGTGGTTAGCCGTCTTGTCTTTGATATTTTAACCTTAGGCAAGGGGCTGAAGAGCCTGCCGATGCTTCAGTTTGTCAGGGGCCCGCATTTTGATTTTATCGGCAAAAGAAAAATAGCTTATTTTCTTTCCTTGCTCTTAATTGTGTTTGGAATATTCAACCTCAGCGCGCGCGGAAGGAGAAATTTAGGGATAGATTTTTCCGGCGGCTCTCTTCAGGAATTTCGTTTTGAAAAAGAGGTTTCCGCTGACCAGGTAAGGGAAACCTTAAAAGAGATAGGCCTGGGAGACTCACCCATTCAGCAATATAAAGACAAAAGAGACATCCTGATCAGGACTTATGCCGACACCTCGGATAAAATTATCGATAAATTTAAGGGCGCTTTTTCCCAAAATAGATTTGAGGTCTTAAGGATAGAAAAGGTCGGTCCGGCGGTGGGAAAGGACCTGACCGCCAAGGCTATCAAGGCCTTGCTTTTCGCTCTTATCGGTATCTGTATCTATATTTCTATTCGTTTTGAATTCCGTTTTGCCATCGCTGCCATTGTTGCCCTTTTCCACGATATCCTGATTACCGCCGGGGCGTTAAGTTTAACAGGCAGGGAGTTCTCCGTCCCTGTAATTGCGGCTCTTTTAACCGTTGTCGGTTATTCCATCAATGACACTATTGTAATTTTTGACCGTATTCGCGAAGACACAAGGCTAATGCGAAAATCAAATTATCCGCAAATTATCAATGCCAGTATCAACCAGACCTTAAGCCGGACTCTGATTACCTCTTTAACTACGCTTTTGGTCGTGGGCGCCCTGTTTTTCTTAGGCGGAGCGGTGATTAACGACTTTGCCTTTGTGCTTTTGGTGGGTATAGTTGTGGGCACCTACTCTTCTATTTTTGTAGCCAGTCCCATTCTTGTCGATTGGCGTCGGAGAAAATAGAAGCACAGTGCTTGTATTTAGAAAGAAGATAGAAATATGCAGAAGGTATGGAAAATCAAAGAGCCTAATCAAAAATTGCAAAAGGAGCTCAGCCGCGCTCTGGATATATCGGAAATCCTGGCCCGGGTCTTGGTTAACCGCGGCATCACAAGCGCCGAAGAAGCAGAGGATTTTTTAGACCCCAGCCTTGCAAAGTTACACGACTGCTTTCTTCTCAAAGGGATGAAAAAGGCGGTATCCCGGATTAAAAAAGCTATTGCCGGGCTTGAGAAAATTATGGTCTGGGGCGATTATGACATTGACGGAATTACCAGCGCTGCCCTCTTAATCTCCGCGCTTAAAGAGATGGGCGCCGCTGTTTGCCATTATCTCCCAAACAGGCTGGAAGAAGGTTACGGCTTGAATAAAAAGGGCGCAAAAGAGGCCAAAAAAAAAGGCGTCAGCCTTTTAATTACGGTTGATTGCGGAATCTGCGCTTACGAAGAAATAAATTATCTGAAAAAAATGGGGGTTGATACCGTAGTTTGCGACCACCATCAGCCTAAAGGAGATTTATTGCCCGAAGCTGTGGCAATTATTAATCCTTTGCAGAAAGGCTGCCGTTATCCCTATAAGCACCTTGCCGGCGTGGGCCTGGCCGCAAAACTTGCCTGCGCCCTTATGGATAACCAGAAGGGTGTTTTGGATAGATACCTGGATATTGTCGCCTTAGGCACAGTCGGCGACGTCGCCCCTCTTACGGGAGAAAATAGAGTCTTGGTCAAACACGGCCTGGCAGCTTTAAGGCAGACTAAAAGATTAGGCCTTGTGGCCTTGATGGAGGTTTCCGGCCTGGCTAATCGGGAAATTAATGCCAGGCACATTGGTTATATCCTGGGGCCAAGAATAAATGCCAGCGGAAGATTGGGTAATCCTGAAGATTCCTTAAGACTGCTTTTAAGCGAAGCTCCGGAGGATGCCTATAGCCTGGCGCAGAAGCTTAACCGGGGAAATCGCCTCAGGCAAAAAATCGAAAGTCAGACTCTTCGGGAGGCTATTGAGCAGGTAGAAAGCCGCATTAATTTTAAGGAACATAATATAATCGTGTTAGGTGCGCCGCATTGGCATCAAGGAGTAGTCGGCATTGTGGCTTCACGTTTGGTAGAACGCTACCTTCGCCCGGCAATTATAATGAGTTTAGAAGACTCTTTTTGGCGGGGCTCCGGCCGCTCAATCGGCAACTTTCACCTTTTAGAGGCGCTAACGAAATGCAAAGATTTACTTGAAGAATACGGAGGCCACAGGCGTGCCTGCGGGATAAAACTGAAGAAAGACAGGTTTGAAGAGTTTTTCCGCACAATCAATAGAGTAACTCACCGGATGCTTCTGCCCGAAGACCTTATTCCCACTTTAGAAATAGACGGTGAAATACCGCTTTCTAATTTAGATGAGGATTTAATTAGTCACTTAGAGGCCTTTTCACCTTTTGGGGCAGAGAATCCTCAACCGACAATCTGCTCTTGCGGATTAAAAGTCAGAACCAAAAGTTCTACAGTCGCAGGTAACCACATAAAATTCTGGGTTACGGACGGACGGTTTACTTGCGAGGTGATAGGTTATAACAAGGCGGGAGTTTTTCCTGCCCTTAGCGCCGGTCAAACCATAGATTTAGCTTATTCGCCTTCGGTAAATAACTGGCAGGGAAACTTCTCTATTCAGTTAAAGCTGGAAGACTTAAAAATTAGAGATTAATTTTTTTGCACCTTACCTGCCTTGATACACTTAGCGCAGACCATAATCCTTTTTACAGTTCCCTTAACCGTGGTCTTGACTCTTTGCAGATTAGGTGAAAAACTGCGAATGCTTTTGCCGGTAATCTTTCTGCCCACGCCGCCTTTTTTCTTAGCCTTTCCCCGGCGTTTAATACTTCTTCCTGCTCGTGGTTTCTTGCCGCAAATTGCGCAAATTCGTGACATCGCTGCCTCCATTAGTTAACAAGAAAATCGCTTCGCGATAACTCTAATACTCTAAAGGGCACAAGTGCGATTTTCGCAGTGGTATCTGATGTTTTTATACTTTATACCACAAACACAATGCTACCACAATTTTAAAAATTATGCAAGCTCCTTTTCTTCAACCTCCCCTTGACTTTTGCCAATTTTTATGGTATACTTGTGCGAATTATCGTATATTGAGATGAATCTCAATTTTCTTCCCCAGATAAACTGGGTAGACATAATTGTCGCAATCTTTTTAATTAGAGGTGGTTACGTCGGCTTAAACCAGGGTTTCTCCATTGAACTTTTTAAGGTTCTGGGAACGGTTGCGGCATGTGTCGTATCGCTTTCATACTATGTTAAAGCCGCAGGCTGGTTAGCCTCCCATTCGTTTCTTTCCCCTCAGGCAGTCAATCCTATTTCCTTCGTAGTTTTGTTTTTTTCGGTACTTATTGCATTTAGGATCCTAATAATATTTTTGTTCAGAATCCTGCATCTTGGACTTTTTGGCGCTTTGGAAAAGTGGGGGGGCCTTGCCCTGGGTTTGACGCGCAGCCTCATCTTTGCCAGCCTTTTCCTTTTTGTTTTAACACTCCTTCCTGTTGAGTACTTTAAGGAAAGCGTGGAAGAAAAATCCTTTTCCGGCGCTTATCTAAAAGAGATTGCCCCCGGAGTCTTGGATTTTGTTATTCAGTTTAAACCGAAAGCTAAGGAGAATTAAATGAGATTAAAAGATATCTACGATTTTGTGGTAAAAGAGGGAATAAATGCCGACCCGCGGGGAAAAGAAACAGTCAAATGCGGCCTGCGCAGGCTTAAAAAGTTCTATCAGCAGCTTGCTAAAAAAGCAAAAGATGAATTTGATCAGGAAAGGCTTTCCAATCCATATAGCGATACAAGAGTCCTTTTCGGCAGCCCCGAGCAAAAAGTAAAAACTATTTTAGCGGGCATTGATATAGGGCCGGGAGAATTATTGCTGGCCGATAGACTCAATCAAAGAGGCGGGAAAATAGATTTGGTTATGTCGCATCATCCGCAAGGTAAGGCTCTGGCAGGTCTTAGCGAAGTAATGGATATTCAGGCAGAAATTCTCAAGAAGCTGGGAGTGCCTATCAGCGTTGCCGAATCTTTAATGGCTGAGCGCATTGCTGAGGTAAAAAGAAAGATAATGCCGGCAAATCATAGGCGGGCAGTTGATGCGGCGCGGCTTTTAAATTTGCCCTTTATATGCTGCCACACCGTTGCGGATAACCACGTAGCTTCTTATTTACAGAAACTGATGGACACAAAAAAGCCGGACACCTTAGGCGATGTCCTGGACATTTTAAAAGCTCTCCCGGAATACCGCCAGGCCGTGCAAGAGAAGGCCGGCCCCAAGATTATTGCCGGCAATGCCAAGAGACAGGCAGGAAGAATCTTTGTGGATATGACCGGAGGTACGGAGGGCTCCAGGGATATCTTTCAGAAACTTGCCCAGGCAGGCATCGGCACTATAGTGGCTATGCATTTAAGCGAGGAGCATTTCCGCAAGGTTCGCGCCGAACACATTAATGTAGTTATTGCCGGGCACATCGGCAGCGATTCACTCGGCCTGAATTTTTTGCTGGATAAATTGCAAAAAAGAGAGAAATTTAATATTATTGAATGTTCCGGTTTTAGCCGGATAAAGAGGAAGTAGATGCCCAATACCCTTTCACCGAAGGGGTATCGGCACAAAAGAGAAAGTAAATGTCCAATTTTTTTCCGGAAAGCCTAATTGATGAAATCCGTGATAAGTGCAGCATTGTGGAAATAATTTCTCAATATATTCCCCTGAAACAGGCGGGAAGAAACTTCAGGGCGCTTTGCCCTTTCCATCAGGAAAAGACTCCTTCGTTTATGGTCAGCCCGGACAAAGGCATCTTTCACTGTTTTGGCTGCGGGGCGGGAGGCAATGTATTCAATTTTATTATGAAGCATGAAGGGCTGGAATTTCCGCAGGTGGTGCGCGCCTTAGCGGAAAAGGCTAACGTTAAGCTTCCTGCCGCGCCAATGTTTGCCCGGGAGCAAAAAGACAGTCAACAGTTTCTGCGGGTAAATGAATTGGCTTGCTGCTGGTATCAGGATAATCTGAAGAAAGAAGGCGGACGGGTTGCTTTAGAATATCTAAAGAAAAGGGCGCATCAGGCAAAAACCGTAACTTTATTTAGATTAGGCTTTGCCCCGGCCAATAACGGCTTGTTAGATTTTATGCGCGCCAAGGGGATTGAAGAAGGGCTTTTAGAGAAGGCAGGATTGATTTTGCGCAAAGAAGGCGCTTCTTACCATGATAGATTTAAACAAAGAATAATCTTTCCCATCTTTGACGTGCGCTTGCGGATTTTAGGCTTCGGCGGCAGGGTATTGGATGATTCCAATGTCCCAAAATATATGAATTCTCCCGAGACTGCCGTATATAAAAAAGGCAGCCACTTATATGGTTTGAATTTTGCCAGGGAAGAGATTAAGAGGCTCAAGTTTTGCATTATTGTGGAAGGATACACCGATTTACTTACAGTTTACCAAAGCGGCATTTGCAATGTAGTCGCCTCCTTAGGTACAGCTTTAACTTTGCAGCAGATAAGGCTCCTTAAGCGTTATACCCGTAATGTGGCAGTG
>CAZPSS010000014.1:0-13887 GCA_964589565.1 uncultured Planctomycetia bacterium | reverse complement strand
CGCGATAACCTTTAAGCGATTTTCGCAGTGGTATCCGCTATACTTTCCTATACCAGAACAAAAGCAGCTGCTTAAAAAAATACAGATACACACGGACAGAAGATGATGAGCCAGCGTCTGCAGCGAGTAGCCGAAGAGATTAAAAAAGAAATAGGCAGAATTATCCATGATGACTTAAATGACCCGCGCATCGGTTTTGTTACCGTTACGAAAGTCAATTTAAGCGCCGACTTGCGTTTTGCTAAGATATATTTTAGCCTTTTAGGCACTAAAAAACAGTTGCGCGATACACAAGTGGGGCTTGCCAACTCCTGCGGTTTTGTCCGCAAGTTATTAGCGCAAAGAATTAGATTGCGTTATACACCGGAGCTTGTTTTCAAATTGGATGAAGGCGTTGAATACAGTATTCGCGTCTCAGAGGTCCTGGAAAAGATTAAGAATAAGGAGAAGCCTAATGAGCGCACAAAAAATAATTGAAAGTATAAAAAAGCATTCTAAATTTTTAATCACTTCTCATCTTAACCTGGAAGGAGACGCCCTGGGCAGTCAATTAGCATTAGCTTCGTTATTAAGAAAATCGGGCAAAACAGCTTATATAGTCACCGGCGATAAGAAGCTTGTTGAAAACTACAGCTTTCTGCATAGCGGAGAAAAGATTTATCGCAGCTTAAATAATGATAAGTTTGAGGTAGCATTTATACTCGACTGCTCCAATAGGCAAAGAATAGGCGCTCTAACAAACTCCATCGGCAATAAAAAGTTAATTATTAATATAGACCACCACAAAGACAATGAGAAATTTGGCCAAATAAACTGGATTGACCCCAAGGCTTCAAGCACCGGGGAAATGATTTACCGTTTATTTGAACTGGCGCGGACCAAATTAAGTAGAAAAGATGCCCTTAGTATCTATACGGCAATACTTACCGATACGGGCTCCTTTCGCCATTCTAATACTACAAGTTGCGTCTTTCGCATCTGCAGCAGGCTTCTTAAGCTGGGGGTTGAACCGGTTAAGGTTTATGCAAAAATTTACGAAAATAATACCTTGCAAGATATGGCTCTGGCAGCAAAAGTAATCTCTAAAATATCTTTTGCCGCGAATAATAAAATTGCCTGGGTAAAAATCGGCAAACATATATTCAGAAGAATCAAAGGCAAGCACGAAATTTTCGATAAGATCTCAGCTTTTGCCAAATCTATAAGAACAGTCAAGGTTGTAATAATTTTTTCTCAGGCCGATGAGCGGCTTGTTAAAATAAACCTGCGCTCCAAAAGCCCGGTAGATGTGCAAAAAATTGCGCAAGCTTTTGGCGGCGGAGGACACAAGTTTGCCAGCGGATGCACAATTAAGGGCAGTCTTAAAGAAGCGGAAGAAACGGTATTAAAGCGGGTAAAAAAGGCGGTAGGAGCTATTTAATCAAATGAAACTTATTGGAAACATCGAAGGCTTGAAAGGAAAACTCAAGAAACCCTTCTTGACTATAGGAATGTTCGATGGTGTCCATTTAGCTCACCAGAGTATTATTAAAGAGGTTGTTCGAAAGGCAAAGGCGTCAGAAGGAACAAGTATAGTCTTGACTTTTTCTCTCCACCCTTCAAAAATTCTTAAGAAATGGCCCACGGCTTCGCTGATTACTTCTCTGGCGCATAGAATAGACTTAATTAAGCGCCTTGGGGTGGATATTTGTTTGCTTCTGGACTTCAATAAAGAATTCTCCAGAATGCCCGCCAAAGATTTTATTAAACACATTCTTATTGATGTTATCGGCATTAATTACCTGGCAGTAGGGCAGGGTTTTCGCTTTGGTAAAGACAGAGCGGGCACATATTCTCTTTTAAGAAAATTCTCTAAAATGCACGGCTTTAAACTGCGGAGGATAAACTCTGTTAAAATAAACGGTAAAATAATCAGTAGTTCAAGAATTCGCGCATTTATTCAAAGAGGCAAAATAAACCAGGCCGCCGGGCTTCTGGGAAGAGACTTTTCTATTCTCGGCAAAGTGACAAAAGGCAATGCGCGGGGGCGAATTTTGGGTTATCCTACCGCAAATATAGCGCCGCTTCAGGAGATTGTCCCCCTTGCCGGCGTTTATGCAGTTTTTGTTAAATTGGATAACAAGATTTTCCCGGGCATATTAAATATCGGCAAAAGGCCCACTTTCAGGCAAGAAACTTCGTGTCTGGCTTCGCCAGACACTCAAGACTTTTCCTTACGAAGTTTCAGTGGTTGGGAAAGCGCTTTATCCTTTCCCATACCATCAAAAAAAATAACCTCCGACACAATTGAAGTGCACATCTTTAATTTTCGCAAGAATATCTACGGCCGAAAATTAGAAGTCTTTTTTATTCAGCGCATCCGCCCTGAAAAGAAATTTTCTTCCCGGGAAGAACTTGTTAAGCAAATAAAGAAAGATGAGCTTAAAGTCAAAAAAAATCTAACAAGAAAATTGCCTTCGGCAATAACCTTAATGGGCAATTTTCGCAGTGGTATCCGCTAGATACTTTTCTATACCATAACAAAACAACTCTTTTCAAATCAGGCCCCCATTTCAGACCCCAAAATGTAGTCTTTTATCCTATCTTTTACCCCACAGGTTGTGTTCCTGAAAAAAAGTTAAAAAATCCCCTTGACAAAGGCATATTCATCAGGTATACTTTGCTCAATAGTGGAGTAAAGTGGAGGAAAGTGGGATGTTCTATGGAGAATACGAACATTCGTTAGACCGTAAGGGAAGGCTTATTTTTCCTGCCAAGTTTCGCCAAGTGTCTAAGGAAAATTTCATTGAGCGCTTTTACATCACCCGCGGCTTAGACAAGTGTCTTTTTGTATTTACAGAGGAGGAGTGGAAACTGCAGGAGCAGAAGTTTAAATCACTGCCTTTTACTAAAGCCGAAGCCCGCAGGTTCAATCGTCTTTATTTTTCGGGCGCTTGTGAGATTATTCCGGATAAACAAGGAAGAGTGCTTATGCCTAAATATCTTAAAGAATATGCGGGGATTGATAGAGAGGTTGTTCTCGTGGGAGTGGCCAATCGCATAGAAATCTGGAGCGCAAAGAGGTGGAAGGAATTCTACGAGAAGACTCAAGGATCATTTGAAGATATCGCCGAGAAGTTAATTGAGTAAATTCAGTTGGTTAGTTGGTCGGTTAGTTGGTTAATTAGTAGAACCTAAAATGTTTTTACTAACTAACGAACCAACGAACGAACAAACTAACAGACAAGGAAAAAGGGGGGGGCATGAGTCTTAAACTAATTTCTTGTGGTATAGAAAAGTATAAACACAATACCACTTCGAAAATTGCTTTGGGTTATTGCCGAAGGCAATTTTCTTGCAGAGTAGAAAAAGACCGCCGGGGGATTTTGTCAAACGACTCATTAAATCGGTTCACTCCTAAGCATTATCCCTGCATTTTTCTCGACCAAAGGCTAAGAACCATGTTTAATAAATACACTCTTTATGCAACAAAGTGAGCGAACATAAGTCTGAGTTTCATTTGAGGTAATGGCAAAAGAAAAACTCCACACACCTGTAATGTGCAAAGAATTAATAAAATATCTAAAATTGAATAGAGGCGCAACAATCATAGACTGCACTGTAGGCTCAGGAGGCCACGCCGAAGCGCTATTGAAAGAAATCGGTTCTCAAGGCAAATTAGTCGGCTTAGACCAGGACCGCCGGGCTATTGAAGTTACTAAAAATAGATTAGAGGAATTTAATAATTGTATCTTAATGCAGGGCAATTTTAGAAACGCAGATGCTATTTTAGCCCAGCTTAAAATAGATAGGGTAGATGGAATAATTTTTGATTTAGGCCTTTCGTCTCTGCAGTTAGACTCCGGAGAAAGGGGCTTTAGCATAAGGCAAGACGGCCCTTTAGACATGCGTATGGATAAAGACTTAAAACTTTCGGCCTTTGATTTAGTAAACTTTCTTCCCGAGGCCGGCTTATCCGATATTCTAAGGAAATATGGACAGGAGCGCTGGCACAACCGAATTGCCCGTGCTATTGTTAAAGAAAGAAAAAAATCTATGATAGCAAGCACCGCGCAGTTGGCAAATTTAGTCAAGAAAATTACACCCCCCCGATATTCTAAGATTCATCCCGCTACCCGAACATTTCAAGCTCTAAGGATTGCGGTAAATGATGAATTAGAGGCGTTGCGCGAAGGGCTTAATAAATGCATAAGGTATCTTCGACCGGGAGCAAGAATATGCGTAGTTTCCTTCCATTCCCTCGAAGACAGAATAGTTAAACATCAATTTCGGGAGCTGGCAAGGGAAGGGCTCCTTAAAATTATTACAAAAAAACCGCTCACGCCTTGTCAGGAGGAAATTTCTCTCAATCCCCGCGCACGCAGCGCAAAACTGCGTGTCGCTGAGAAAGCAGAAAACAGACGACAGAATACAGAAGACAGAAAAATCTGACCTCTGATTTCTGATATCTGTCATCTGACTTCTGTTATCTGACTTCTGATTTCTGAACGAGCAGTACGGAGGAGCAATGCGTTTATCAAGATTCTTATTAATAGCGGCACTGGTAACAACAACAGCTATGGGTTATGTGCATCAGCAGGTAGAGCTATTAAGAATTAATTATGTCATAAATCACAATAAAGACGATTTATTAGTTTTGCTTGACCAAAACAGCACGTTGATGTATACTGTAAACGGTTTGCAATCCCCTCTATACCTGGAGAGAACACTTTTAACAAAGGATGCAAACTGGGAAATTCCCTCCCGTTGGCATGCAATTGGTTTAGCCGAAGCTGCAAGATAATTATTAAAATTGTGTCTAAAAGAGACGTTAATTCCCGCCTTTATTTAGTTTTTCTTCTTTTTATCTCAGTATTTTTTCTTCTTATTGCCCGTCTTATATACGTGCAACTTTTTAAATCCTCACAAGTTAAGTCTTACGCCTTAAAACAATATAGTACTTCTACCGAGATTCAGCCTCAAAGAGGCATCATCTTTGACAGAAACTTCAAAAAATTAGCAGTAAATACAGCGTCTTATTCTATATTTGCCACAAATACACTTACAGCTGAAAAAAAGAAAGAGCTTGCTTCCCTCTTAATGCTGGATGCAAATAGTCTATCTGCAAAATTAGATTCGCATAAAAATTTTATCTGGTTAAAGAGAAAAGTCGGCCCCGAAATTTCCGCAAGGCTCAAAGCTTTAAATATTCCCGGAATCGGGCAAGTCAGGGAAAGCAGAAGATTTTATCCTAACGATGCTTTAGCAAGCCATCTTATCGGCTTTACCGATATCGACAACAAGGGTTTGGAAGGCGCTGAGCTTTATTGCGATCCCTACCTTTCCGGCATAAAAGGCTGGCGCCTGGCACACAGAGATGCCAAAAGGCAAGAGCTAATCTGCTGGGGATATAAATCTATTTTGCCAAGTGACGGTTACAACTTAGTCTTAACTATAGACAGCGTAATCCAGAGTATTGCCGAAAGACATTTAAGGTTGGCCGCGCGCAAATACAAAGCAATCTCTGCAACCGTAATCGTTATGGAGCCGAAAAGCGGTGAGATTTTAGCCCTTTGCAACTATCCTGATTATAATTTGAATAAAATTAGCGATTCCGAGGCAAATGTACGCAGGAATTTAGCTATTACCGATATCTTTGAGCCGGGGTCCTCTTTTAAGTTTGTAACCGCTGCCGCTGTTTTGGAGGAAAACCGGGTTAAATTGGAAGACAAATTTTTCTGCGAAAAAGGTAAATATCGTATCGGCGGGCGCATCCTTCATGATTACAAGCCTTATGCCGAGCTTTCTTTTAAAGAAGTTATGGAATATTCCAGCAATATCGGCATAGTAAAAGTTGCTGAGCTTCTGGAAAAAAAGACTCTTTATAGCTACATTAAAGACTTCGGGTTCGGCAGCTTAACAAAGGCAGAGCTGCCCGGAGAAGTCAAGGGTATAGTAAGGCCGCCTGCTCAGTGGTCCAGGGTTTCCATCTCATCAATCCCCATGGGGCAGGAAATTGCCGTTACGCCAATTCAGCTTATTTGCGCTATTTCCTGCGTAGCCAACGATGGAGTTCTGCTAAAGCCAAGGGTTTTAAAATCTATTCGGCATAAAGACGGCCAAATTTTGAAATCTTTCTCCACACAAAAAGTACGCAGGGTTATCTCCCCAAAGACCGCAAGGGCTTTAAAAGAAATTCTCGCCGGATGTGTGGAAAACGGCACCGGTAAAAAAGCAAAGGTCCCGGGATATAAAACGGCCGGAAAAACCGGAACCGCTCAGAAGGCCAGGCCCAAAGGAGGATATTATAAAAACAAATACTTTTCTTCATTTGCGGGCTTTGTGCCGGCCGATGAGCCCATCCTCTCTATACTAATAGTCTTTAATGAGCCTCATCCCGAATATTACGGCGGAAGAGTAGCTGCTCCTGTGTTTAGAAAAATTGCTGCCGAAACCCTTAGATATTTAGAAATGTCAAATGAAACTAAAAGAGCTGATTAGGAATTTAAATTATAAGCGTATAGACAATACCCTTGATTGCGAAATTAAAGGGATATCCTGCAATTCTAAACATATTCATCCCGGATATTTATTTGTAGCTATAAAAGGCGAAAGATTTGACGGACACAGTTTCCTAAAACAGGCAATAGCCAAAGGGGCAAAAGCAGTAATTGTCCAAAAAGATTTACCCTTAAAAAAGAAAGTGGCAAAAATTTTAGTTCAAGATTCACAAACTGCCCTGGCTTATGTTTGCGCTTCATTCTTTGGCCAGCCGGCCAAAAGCCTAAAAGTGATAGGGATAACCGGCACCAACGGCAAAACCACTGTTTCCTACCTTATTGAGAAAATCTTAGCTCGGGCCGGATACCCCTGCGGAGTAATCGGAACCGTAAATTACAGGCTGGGCAGCAAACAACGCGTCGCTGTAAACACAACTCCCCAGGCAGATACCCTGCAATCTCTGCTGCAAGATATTTTGCTTGCTCAATCCAAATATGCTATAATAGAGGTATCCAGCCATGCTCTTGCCCAGCACAGGGTTGAAGCAATAGATTTTTCTTCGGCTATATTTACAAATTTAAGCAAAGAACACATGGACTACCACGGAAGCTTAACTAACTATTTCTCTTGTAAGTCGAGTTTATTTGAAAGGTTAGCTTCTTCCGCCTGGGCAATAATCAATGTTGATGATACCTACGGCAGACGACTGGTTAAAAAGGCTAAGTCCAAACTCCTGACTTACGGCATTGAGTGCCCTGCCCGGATACAAGCAAAGAATTTAAAGTTAAGCGCCGAAAAAAGCCGCTTTACGGCAATTACTCCTAAAGGTAACATAGAAATAGTAAGCCCTCTTATAGGAAGGCATAATGTCTATAATATCCTCGCTGCCATAAGCGCGGCATTTGTCGAAGATATAGGGCTTTCCCATATTATCTCCGGCATAAAAGGCTTGGCCGTTATTCCCGGAAGGCTAGAGCCGATTGATTGCGGGCAAGACTTTGCGGTGTTTATTGACTATGCCCATACTGAGGACGCCTTAAAAAAGATTCTCCGCGCATTAAAGCAAAACAAAAAAAATAAAATTATTTTAGTTTTTGGCTGCGGAGGAGATAGGGACAAAGCTAAAAGGCCGCGGATGGGGCGCCTGGCGACAAAACTTTCTGATTTTGTAATTATCACCTCCGATAATCCGCGCAGCGAAAACCCGGCACGCATAATTTCTGATATTAAACGGGGCATCGGGAAGAAAAGTCATAATTACAAGGTTGTTTCAGACAGATTCAGGGCAATTCAAGAAGCACTCTCTATTGCCCGCAAGGGAGATATTGTTGTCATTGCCGGAAAAGGCCATGAGTCTTCGCAAATCTTTGCCGATAAAACTGTCCCTTTCAACGATTGTAAAGTAGTAAGAAAGATTTTGCTAACGAAGCAACGAACTAACGAACTAACGAACTAACGATTATTATGTTCACAATCGAAGAAATATTAGAGGCCACAGGCGCAAGATTAATCAGCGTCCACAGCGCCTACGGCAGGGGCCGCCTAAACAGTAGAGTTTCCGGAGTATCCATAGATTCCCGCACTATAAAACCAAATGAGCTCTTTATAGCTATCAGAGGTGAACATTTCAACGGACACAGCTTTATTGCTCAGGCCCTATGCCGCGGCGCAGCTGCCATACTAATCTCAGATGCCCGCTATAAGGCGCCCGCTTTAGTTCCTAAGCATTCAGGTCCGGTCCCGATGGTAAAAGTAAAAAATACTGTGCAAGCGTTGGGAGCCCTTGCTTATTACCATAGAAAGAGGTTTAAAATTCCCGTAATTGCCATTACGGGAAGTAACGGAAAGACTACTACAAAGGAGATGCTCAGCAATATTCTTAAGAAGCGGTTTAATGTCCTAGACAATCCGGGAACGCAGAATAATGACATCGGTGTGCCTTTGGCTATATTGAGGCTGCGCAAAAGGCATAATCTGGCTGTCATCGAAATAGGCGCCAACCACAGCGGCGAAATAGATAGGCTTTCCTGGATTATCAAACCAACGGCAGGCATCATCACCAATATCGGGCCTTCCCATCTTGAATCTTTCAAAAACCTCAAAGGGGTATTTGAAGCTAAGCTTGAGTTAGTCAAGAACTTAGCTAAGAATGGAAAACTCCTCATCAATAAGGACGACCGATTCCTCTCTCAACTGAAGAAGTTAAATTTCGAGACAGTTACATTCGGACTTAATCGATTTTCTGACTTTTGCGGGCAGATTATTAAAGAGACGGAAAACCGGACAATATTTTTATTGAACAATAAACATCGTATAGTATTAAAAACATTGGGAGTTCATAATGTCTATAATGCCTTAGCCAGCATAGCTTGCGCCAGGAGCCTTGGCTTAAGCTATAATGAAATAAAGCTTGCCCTTGCGCTTTTTAAGATGCCGCCTATGCGCATGCAGTTCTTAAATATCGATAATTTTAAAATAATAAACGATTGTTATAACTCAAATCCCGGCTCTCTAAAGTGCGCTCTTGAATTCTTAGGGGAGAGGGAAAAGGTGAGGGGGAGAAAGATAGTGATTCTTGGCGATATGTTGGAATTGGGAAGAATGACCAAAAGGCTGCATTTAGATATAGGCAAAATGGTTGCTAAAACCGAAATAGATTTTTTAATTACCGTGGGGCAGTTAGCAAGGGATATTGCCTCCAGCGCATATTCGGGAGGAATGCCGGAAAAAGCAATTCGTAGATGCGAAAATACATCCGAGGCGGCAAGCTTCTTGCGCAGTTTCATCCAACCTAAAGATGTGGTTTTAATTAAAGGTTCAAGAGCAATGAAGATGGAGAACGTAGTCAAATGTTTTACCAGCTCTTTTACCCGTTAAGGGAAATATTTTTTGGATTCAATGTTTTTAAATACATCACGTTTAGGGCAGCGTTAGGCAGTCTTACTTCGTTTTTACTATGCATTCTTCTGGGCCCATGGCTTATTAAAAAGTTATCCTGTCTTAACATCGGCGAGAATATCATTGAGCAAAAGATATGCCCACAGCTTTATTCCCTGCATTATAAAAAGAAGGGAATGCCTACGATGGGGGGTTTTTTAATTCTATTTTCCACAATCCTCTCCACATTACTATGGGCCAGGCTTGATAATAAGTATATCCTGGTGGCTTTATTTGCTATTTTTTGCCTGGGGCTCATCGGCTTTATGGACGATTATATGAAATATATTACCAGGCGCTCAAAAGGAATGACTGTAACTATGAAACTGACAGCGCAAACTATTCTGGCAACATTTGTGGCTTTATTTGCTATTTACGACCCCCAAATAGGCCCGGGCTTAGATGTGCCTTTTTTTAAAGATTTGATTATTAATTTAGGGGCCTTTTATATTATCTTCGCGGCTTTGGTAATTGTTGGCTGCTCTAATGCCGTTAATCTTACCGACGGGCTGGATGGGCTGGCTGTGGGATGTATAGTTATGGTCGCTCTCACTTATAGTATATTTAGTTATGTTAGCGGCCATCTGAATTTTAGTTCTTATTTGCAAATTAAGTATGTGCCGGGAAGCGGGGAACTGGCAATTTTTTGCGCCAGTATTCTGGGAGCGGCCCTGGGTTTTCTCTGGTTTAACGCCCATCCGGCTGAGATTTTCATGGGCGATACCGGCTCTTTAGCTTTAGGAGGCGCCATAGGTATAGTCGCAGTGTTAATCAAGAAAGAGCTGCTCCTGCTTCTGGCGGGAGGCATATTTGTTGCCGAGGCGCTTTCCGTAATTTTACAAGTGGCCTCTTTCAAGTTGAGAAAAAAGCGCATCTTTTTAATTGCGCCATTACATCATCATTTTGAATTAAAGGGCTTAGCGGAATCAAAAGTAACTATAAGATTTTGGATTATCGCCGCAATCCTGGCCCTTTTGACCTTAGCCACTTTGAAACTACGTTAACAAAAAATGGATCTGAGAGGTAAAAAAGTAACGGTTGTCGGTTTAGGCAAAAGCGGGCTCGCCGCCTGTAATCTCTTAATCGAAAAAGGGGCAAGACTGAGTATTACAGACTGCCGGGACAGCCAAAGAATCAGAGACAATATTTGCAGTTTAAATAGGAAAAATATAGTTGACATAGAAATAGGCAGGCATACAGAAGGCTTAATTGAAGGCAGAAATTTAGTAGTTACGAGCCCGGGCGTGCATCTTAAGTCACCGCCGATTATTTGGGCCGGGAAGAAAGGCATTCCTGTTATTGGGGAAGTAGAATTGGCCTTTGCGTTTTGTCCTGCCCCTATAATCGCCATCACCGGAACAAACGGCAAAACAACGGTTACTACCCTGCTGGGGCAGATTTTTCAAGCGGCTGGGCGCAAATGTGCGGTTTGCGGTAATATAGGCAATCCTTTCAGCGCCGAAGTTATGCGCCTTAGCAAAGAACATATAGTTATATTAGAAATAAGTTCTTTTCAACTGGAGACCATAGATAAATTTAAGCCAAAGGTGGCAGTAATTCTCAATTTAAGCGCCGACCACTTAAATAGACACAAAGGCTTTGACGAATATTTTGCAGCGAAATGCCGCATCTTTTCCAACCAAGATGAAAAAGATTGGACAGTGCTTAATGAAAAAGATTCGCAAAAGCTGGCGCTGGCAGCAAAGACAAAAGCCAGGGTTTTATACTTCTCTTCACACTGTCATTGCGAGGAGCCGAAGGCGACGAAGCAATCTAAAAGAGAGATTGCTTCGCTCACTTCGTTCGCTCGCAATGACTTAGGCAATAGACTCAACAGTAATCATTTTGCCGCCCTTACAATCTCCTCGCTATTCGCTATTCCAAAAGAGCCGGCCATAAATATATGCCGTCAATTTAGGGGGCTTAAGCATCGGATGGAGGAGATAAGGCAAATACGGGGAATTAAATTTATCAACGATTCCAAAGCCACCAACGCAGATTCTACTCTTTGGGCATTGAATTCTATAAAAGAACCTGTAATTTTGATTGCAGGGGGAAGAGATAAAGGCAGTAATTTCACAGCGCTTAGAGAGAAAATAAAAGATAAAGTTCGCGCGATGGTTTTGTTTGGCGAAGCAAGAGAAAAAATAGAAAAGACTTTTGCCGGTCTGGTCTTGACGAAAAAGACAGAAACTCTTGCGCAGGCCGCGAAAGAGGCTTTCTGTCTTGCCCGGGCCGGAGATTGTGTCTTGCTTTCTCCGATGTGCGCCAGTTTTGATATGTTTAGTGACTATGCAGAAAGGGGAAGGGCATTTAAGCGGGCAGTCTATAGTTTAAAAGTTAACAAGTTGAAAAGTTTGAAAAGTTAACCTTTAAAACTTTTTGAACTTTTATAACTTTTTAACTGTTTGGATTTCAAATGAGACGAGTACGAATATCTATATTTATGATTGTGGTTACGCTAATCTGTATTGGCCTGGTAATGGTCTATAGCTCCAGCGCAATTCTCTCTTACGAAAGGCATCGCTACCCAACATTTTTTCTTAAGCACCAGCTCTGCCATCTTCTTATAGGTACAATTCTTGCCGCATTCGTGATGAGTCTGGATTTACGCCGTATGCGCCGCTGGGCCAAACCCCTGTTTATCCTTTCCTTGCTCCTGCTCGTTTTGGTGTTTGTGCCGTTCTTTGGCAAAGAAGTCAGTGGCGCCAGGCGCTGGCTTAAACTGGGGTTCTTCAATTTTCAACCAAGTGAATTAGCCAAATGGGCCACCGTTTTATTTCTGGCTGATATTCTATCGCAGAGACAAAAAAGCTTAGCTGGTTTTGCGCGCACTTTTTTGTTACCACTTATGGCTATAGGAACAACCTGTGGCCTAATCCTGCTTCAACCAGACCTGGGTAGCGCTGTAGCTTTAGCCATTGTAGGCATATTTTTGCTTTTCGTTGCCGGATTACGCGCAAGTTACATAATTAGCTTATGTTTACTTTCGCTGCCTGTGCTTCACTTTTCTATATTTAACGTTCCCTATCGCAGAAAGAGGATTATTGCATATTTAAATCCCTGGGCTTACGCAAAGGGAAGCGGTTTTCAAATGGTCCAATCATATCTTGCGTTAGGGTTGGGGGGTCTTTGGGGAGTCGGCCTGGGGCAAAGTAAGCAAAAATTGTTCTACCTTCCTGCAGCTCACACAGACTTTATCTTCTCTATAATCGGAGAAGAGCTGGGTTTAATCGGCACAGCTTCCATCGTAATTCTATTTATGCTTTTTCTCTGGCAGGGGATAAAAATCTGCCTGCGCTCAACGGATCCCTTTATTCAACTGCTCAGTTTCGGTATCGTGGTGAACATCACGCTTTCGGCCTGCGTTCATATAGCAGTGGTTTGCGGTGCAGTGCCCACCAAAGGCCTGCCTTTACCTTTTATCAGTTACGGCGGCTCTTCTCTAATTTTTAATATGGCGGCTGTAGGGCTCCTTCTAAACGCAGCCAGAGGCCGCTATTTTGAGGAACAGAAACTATGAAAATAATGATTGCCTGCGGGGGTACGGCAGGCCACATATTTCCCGGTTTGGCTTTGCTTGAAGAGCTAAGGGAAGAAGTTGCAAATTGTCAAATTGTAATAGTGGTTTCAACACACCCCCGAGATCTAGAATATCTTAAAACAGCCGCTCCTTTTAAAGATGTGCGGATAGAAACCGTATGCTCCTCTCCTTTGCCTTATAGGATTTCTCCTAGATACATTCCTTTTTGCTTAAAGTTACTCTGGGCGCACCTAAAATCATTTTATTTAATATTGAGATATAGCCCGCAGGTGGTCATAGGATTTGGGGGATATGCCTCTTTTGCTCCTTTAATTATTGCCCGTATAATCGGCATTCCCACGCTTATTCACGAACAGAATATTATCCCCGGCAGGGCCAATCGGATGCTCGCGCATATCGCTGATAGAATAGCCGTAAGTTTTGATGATACAAATAAGTTTTTTCCTCAAGGCATGAAAGCTCGTGGTAAAATTGTAAAGACAGGGCTTCCCTTGCGTAAATGTATTTTGAATTACAAAAAAGGCGCATCAGGCGTATTCAAAACGGACCCGGAGAAATTTACAATACTTGTTCTCGGCGGCAGTCAAGGCGCTCATAATATTAATAAACTGGTGTTGAATTGCCTAAGCCATATAGACCAGGAATGCCGCAAACAAATGTATGTGATACATCTATCCGGCAAAAAGGACGTTCGCTCTGTTTCTGCAAAATATGCGGCTTTGGGTATTACATCTTCTGTCTGCAGCTTTCTTAAAGATATGGCAGGCGTCTATAGCATTGCCGATTTATTGATTGGCCGCTGCGGGGCAAGCACTATTTTTGAAGCAGCAACCTTCAATCTTCCGTGTCTGTTTATACCGTATTCCCGGGGCACTAAACACCAAAAAGAAAATGCTCTATTTCTTAAACACAAAGGGGCCGCTTTA
>CAZPSS010000013.1:9694-14119 GCA_964589565.1 uncultured Planctomycetia bacterium | reverse complement strand
AACCATTGTGGTTTCCAATTACAGAAGGCTAATGTTGGACTTAACCTTCGAGGAATTAAAAATATCGCTTAAATTGTTAGCCGAAGCTCTAAAATCCAAGATAGAAAACAAATTTAAGAAGGTAAATTTCTCTCGTATATCTCAAGACATAATTGGTATAGCCGTATGGGAAGAAAAGAAAGATACGGCAGAACGGTTCTTTAAAGAAATATTAGAGAAATTTAAGAAGGTTGAATTTAAGGTGGAGGAAAAAACAATCAAAGTTTCTCTTCAGGGCGTTTTACTTTATAAACCAAAAGGCAGAAGAATTCAAGGTAAGGAGTTGATTTACAATATGCAGTCTTTATTAAGGGATTTTAAAAAGGAACCTCAAAGAGATTTTATTTCTCTGGACGTAAAGGAGATAACCACCGAGGCGAAAAAAGAGCCTTTAAAAGAGGATATTTTAGATTTCTTGAGCGGGGACATGGAAGAGAGAAACAAAGAGCTGGAGAGGGCATTAAAAGAGCTTTCAGAATCCAAGAAAGAAACCGAAGGCGCTTACTTTGAGGTTATCCGTTCTTTGGTTAAAGCCCTGGAGGAAAAAGATACCTTTACCCAGGGCCATTCCGAAAGGGTGGCTAATTATGCCAAACAAATTGCCGAACAACTTACTTTGTGTGATGAGGAAACCGAGCTTATCTATAACGCAGCATTACTGCACGATATAGGCAAGATAGGCCTTCCTGATTACCTTCTTCACAAGAAAGGCAAGCTCAATGAGGAAGATATAGGTTTCATCAGGAAGCATGGGATAATCAGCGTGGAAATCCTTAAGCCCATAAAGGTCTTTAAGGATTTATTGCCTATTATTCTTCATCACCACGAACACTTTGACGGCACCGGCTATCCTCACGGCTTAAGCGGCAATATGATTCCTAAAGGGGCGCAAATCCTGGCTGTGGCCGATGCCTTTGATGCCATAACAAGCGGGCGGGGCTATAAAAAAGGAAAAAGTGTGAGCGCAGCTATCGAAGAGTTGGAAAAGTATAAGAATCAGTTCAATCCCTTCTATATCGAGTGTCTCCGGAAAATCCTAAAAATTTGACCGATAAAATCTATGATGTTATAGTGGTTGGCGCCGGACATGCCGGTTGCGAAGCTGCTTTAGCTTCGGCGCGTATGGGCTGTGAAACTTTGCTTCTCAGCCTGCATTTAGATACCGTCGGTCTTATGTCTTGCAATCCGGCAATCGGCGGAATAGGCAAGGGCCAGCTGGTTAAGGAGATCGATGCCCTCGGAGGGGAGATGGGGCGGGCAACTGATGCCTGCGCAGTGCAATTCAGGGTGCTTAATGCCTCCAAGGGCGCGGCTGTCCACTCATCCCGCGCCCAGGTGGATAGGAAAAAATATTGTTTATATATGCAAAAGGCCGTGAGAAGTCAGAGAAAACTCAAAGTGCGTGCGGCAGAAGTCATTAATTTGATTGTTAAAGATAATATAATAGCGGCAATAGAGACTGCCGGGGGAGAAAGGCTCCCGGCCAAGGCAGTAGTTGTAACTGTGGGGACTTTTCTTAACGGCCTAATCCACATCGGTATGCGCACATTTCCCGGCGGCAGGATTGAAGAGCAGGAAATTAGCCGGGGGCTTTCCGACTGCTTAAGAAATTTGGGGTTTCGCATTCTTCGTTTTAACACCTGCACCAGCGCCCGGCTGGACGGTAGGACTATTGATTTTTCCCGGATGCAGCTTCAAAACGGGGACAACCCTCCCAGGCCTTTTTCTTTTTCTACAAAAAACCTAAAGCCCAAGCAGCTCCCCTGCTATATTACCTACACTAATGAGAAAACGCATAGCATTATCCGCCGGAACTTAGAGTCGTCTGCCCTCTTGAGCGGAAGGATTACCGGCCCCAGCGTGCGCTATTGCCCTTCCTTTGAAGAAAAGATAGTCAAATTTCCTCAACATCCGCGGCATCAAATATTTTTGGAGCCCGAAGGCCCGGATACGGATGTCTATTATCCCAACGGACTTTTTACGAATATGTCTGAAGAGGTGCAAAAAGAATTCATCCGCTCTATCCCCGGGCTTGAGCGTGTCCAGATTAATCGTTTTGGTTACGGGATAGAGCACGACGTAGTAGATGCCACCCAGATTTTTCCTACTTTAGAGACGAAGCTTATCAGGAATTTATACCTGGCCGGCCAGATAAACGGGACAACCGGATATGAAGAGGCCGCAGCACAAGGGCTGATTGCCGGGATTAATGCAGCGTTAGGAATTAAAGAAAAAGAACCATTTATCATGGACCGTTCCACAAGCTATATCGGGGTGCTGATTGATGACTTAACTACCAAAGGCACGCCCGAGCCATATCGGATGTTTACCTCCCGCGTGGAATATCGCTTAATCTTGCGTGAAGATAATGCGGATTTACGTTTAAGAAAGTTTGGATTTGAATTAGGCCTGGTAAGCAAAGAGGATTATGCAAAGACGCAACAGAAACAAACCCAAATCCAGGCCGGCATAAAGTATCTGAAGGAAAATAGGATAACTGTGTCGTCATTGCGAGGAGCCTCTTTCCCTTCGTCATTGCGAGGAGCCTCTTTCCCTTCGTCATTGCGAGGAGCCTCTTTCCCTTCGTCATTGCGAGGAGCGAAGCGACGAAGCAATCTCAAGCCAACTCTTTATCAGCTGCTGAAGCGGCCCCAAGTAAAAATTGAAGATTTAAAGATAAAATTCCCCTTTGCCGTTAGTTCTGATGCCCTGCGGGGCATAGAGATTGAAGTAAAATATTCCGGCTTTATTCGCCGGCAGCTTGCCGAGGTACGCAATTTTAAACATTTAGAGAAGGTAAAGCTCCCTCAAGACTTAGATTTTAATGCGGTCAATGGGCTTTCCCTGGAAATCAGAGAGAAGTTGATTAAATTTAGGCCAATGACTTTGGGCCAGGCCAACCGCATCTCCGGCGTAACGCCGGTGGCAATTATGATTTTGCTGGTTTACCTTAAAAAGAGAACAAAGACGTTCTAAAACCTCTTATTTAGGCCATTGATTTTAAAGGACAGATGTGATACAATTCATTCAAATTACAAAGGAGGGAAAAATGCCTCTAAAAGTTGAAGACTTTATGAAGAAGGTTATTGAGAAGAATGCCGGCGAGACGGAATTCCATCAGGCAGTGAGCGAGGTAGTGGAATCTATCACGCCCTTTTTGGAGAAGAACCCCCAATACCTACGGGCTAAAATCCTGGAAAGGATAGTTGAGCCGGAGCGAGTGATAATGTTTCGCGTTCCATGGATGAACGACAAGGGAGAAGTGCAGGTCAACAGGGGCTATCGGGTGGAGATGAACAGCGCCATCGGCCCATACAAGGGGGGACTGCGTTTTCACCCCAGCGTCAATTTGGGAATTTTAAAATTTCTCGCTTTTGAACAGGTATTTAAAAACAGCCTGACTACGCTTCCCATGGGTGGGGGTAAAGGCGGTTCAGATTTTGACCCCAAAGGCAAATCAGATAACGAAGTAATGTGTTTCTGTCAGAGTTTTATGACCGAACTGTCCAGACACATCGGCCCTGATAGAGATGTGCCTGCAGGAGATATTGGCGTAGGCGCGCGTGAAATTGGATTTCTCTTCGGGCAATACAAAAGGCTTCGCAACGAATTTACAGGCGCGCTTACGGGTAAAGGCCTTAACTGGGGCGGCAGTTTAATCAGGACGGAGGCTACCGGCTATGGCTGTGTCTATTTTGCCCAGGAGATGTTAAAGACCAGAGGGCAATCCCTTAAACGCAAGGTCTGCACGGTCTCCGGCTCAGGAAATGTTGCCCAGTATACAGTAGAAAAGGTAATTGAATTGGGAGGCAGGGCCGTTACGCTATCCGACTCCGACGGCTATATCTATGATAAGCACGGAATAGACGAGAACAAATTGGCCTATGTAAAAGAGCTGAAGAATGTCCGTCGCGGGCGCATTAAAGAATACGCTCAGAAATTTAACTGTGAGTATTTCCCGGCAGGCAGATGGCCATGGGAGGTCAAATGCGATGCGGCCTTCCCCTCGGCTACACAGAACGAGATAAGCGAGGACGATGCCGGACAATTGGTTAAAGGCGGCTGTATCTGTGTTGCCGAAGGCGCCAATATGCCCACCAGGCCTGAGGCTGTCAAAGTATTTCAGGAAGCCGGAATTCTCTTTGGCCCGGGTAAAGCGGCTAATGCCGGCGGAGTTGCTATCTCTGGCCTGGAAATGTCCCAGAACAGCCAGAGGTTATTATGGAGCCGCGAAGAAGTAGACAGTAAACTCCGCAATATAATGATAGCCATTCACGAGCAATGCCTCAAGTACGGTAAAGAAGGCGATTATGTTGATTACGTTAAAGGCGCAAACATTGCCGGATTCCTCAAGGTTGCTGATAGTATGTTGGACCAGGGAGTAGT
>CAZPSS010000013.1:6339-9594 GCA_964589565.1 uncultured Planctomycetia bacterium | reverse complement strand
TGCGAGTTTGACTATTCCGGCACGCAGGCCTGTAAGGCATTAAAGGAAGAAGGCTACGAAGTGGTATTGGTTAATTCCAATCCCGCAACTATTATGACCGACCCGGGTATGGCCGATAAAACATATATTGAGCCGCTTACCGTAGAAAGTTTGGAAAAAATTATTGAAAAGGAAAGGCCCGATGCATTGCTTTCTAACTTAGGAGGCCAGACCGGGCTTAATCTTACCTCCAGCCTCTATAAAGCAGGGGTGTTGGATAAATATGGCGTTGAGGTTATCGGTGTTAAGGTCGATGCCATTGAGCGGGGGGAAGACCGTATTGTTTTCAAAGAAACGATGAAGAAGTTGGACATATCCATTCCCGCGTCCGAACCTTGTTATTCTGTGGAAGAGGCCGAAAAGATAGCCGGGAAATTAGGTTATCCCGTTGTTTTGCGGCCTGCTTATACAATGGGCGGCACAGGCGGAGGAATTGCCTATAACGTGGAAGAATTAAGGACTATTGTCAGCCGGGGGCTGGCGGCGAGCCTTGTGCATCAGGTTTTGGTTGAAGAGTCGGTTTTAGGATGGGAAGAGCTTGAGCTTGAGGTAGTCAGAGACCAAAAGAATCAAAAGATTACGGTTTGCTTTATTGAAAATGTTGACGCAATGGGCGTGCACACAGGAGACAGCTTTTGCTCAGCGCCGATGCTGACAGTCCCTCAAGCCCTGCAGAAGCGAATGCAGGAACTCTCCTATAAAATTGTAGAGGCCATCGGTGTAGTCGGGGGGACAAATATTCAATTTGCCCATAATCCGCAGGACGGCCGCTTGGTAGTAATTGAGATTAATCCCCGCACATCCCGCTCTTCTGCCCTGGCCTCCAAAGCCACCGGTTTTCCCATCGCGTTCATTTCCACCAAACTTGCCGTCGGGCTCACTATGGACGAGATTCCCTATTGGAAGCAGGGAACGTTAGAGAAATACAAGCCCGGCGGAAATTATGTGGTGATTAAATTTGCCCGCTGGGCCTTTGAAAAATTTCCCCGCGCCAAGGATGTATTGGGAACACAAATGAAGGCAGTAGGCGAGGCTATGAGTATAGCCAGGACATTTAAAGAGGCATTCCAAAAGTCTATTCGTTCTTTAGAAATAAAAAGATACGGATTAGGCGGCGCTAAGGACTTTAAGACGCTTTCTTTGGAAAGATTGAAGGAAAAATTGGCTCAAGCCTCAAGCGAACGCGTTTTCTTAATGTATGAGGCCCTGGGCAAAGGGGCAGAGGTGGAGGAGCTCCATCAGCTCACTCATATCGGCCGGTGGTTCATTAAAGAGATGAAGGAGTTGGTCGAGTTTGAACAAGAGTTGTTGGAATACGCCTGGCAGAGCCTGCCTGATGAAAAGTTGGCTCAGGCCAAAGAATGGGGTTTCTCCGATAGATATCTGGCCGGCCTTTTTAAAGTGGAAGAGAAACAACTCCGGCAGAGGAGGCTGTCAATCGGTAAAAAAGCGGCGTTTGAGCCTGTGCCGGTCAGCGGCGTAGAAACGGCAGCCTATTATTATTCCACTTACAACGGCGAAGACAAAGTGCCGGTTTCGGCAAATAAAAAAGTGATGATTCTCGGCGGCGGCCCAAACAGAATCGGACAGGGCATCGAGTTTGATTATACCTGCGTGCATGCGGCCTTTGCTCTGCGCGATGAGGGCCTGGAGTCGATTATGGTTAACTGCAACCCCGAAACTGTTTCTACCGATTACGATACTTCCAATAAACTTTACTTTGAGCCTCTGACCGTTGAAGATGTTTTGGCAATCTATGAAAAAGAAACGCCGCTTGGCGCGATTGTCCAGTTTGGCGGCCAGACGCCTTTAAATATCGCCCGGGAGCTAAAAGATAACGGCGTCAATATCCTGGGCACAACTCCCGAAGATATTCATCTGGCCGAGGACAGAGAGCGTTTCAGGGAAAAGATGATTGCCTTAGGTATTCCTCAGCCGGAAAGCGGCACAGCGCGTTCATTGGAAGAGGCTGTCAATATTGCTAAAAAAATCGGCTATCCTTTGATGGTGCGCCCGTCTTATGTTTTAGGCGGCCGGGGAATGGAGATTATCTATGATGAGATTGCCCTGCAGCATTATGCCCGGGAGGCCATTGGGGTTAGTCCGGAACATCCAATGTTGATTGATAGGTTCCTTGAACAGGCTGTTGAAATAGAAGTCGATGCCCTTTCTGACGGGGAAGACACCTTTGTGGCTGCGATTATGGAGCATATTGAATTAGCGGGCGTGCATTCAGGAGACTCCGCATGCGTTATTCCCACAAGGACAATTAAAGAGAGATATTTAAAGACAATCGAGAAATATACGAAAGCGATTGCCAGAGAATTAAAAGTTGTCGGCCTGATGAATATCCAATATGCTATCTGTGATGCTCATGTCTATATCCTGGAGGCTAATCCCAGGGCTTCGCGCACGGTTCCGCTGGTATCTAAAGTTACAGGGATCCCTGTCGCAGGTATAGCGACAAAAGTAATGCTGGGCAGGAAGCTCAAGGATTTTCCTGAGTTAAAAAGGCAGAAGCTTCCTTATGTGGGAGTAAAAGAGGCGGTTTTTCCGTTTAATATGTTCCCGGAAGTGGACCCTTTACTGGGGCCGGAGATGAGGGCTACCGGAGAGGTAATGGGAATTGCCGATACCTTTGGCCTGGCTTTCTATAAGGCGCAGGAGGCCGCAGGCGCCAAGCTTCCTTTGAAGGGAAATGTGCTCTTGACGGTTGCCGATAAAGATAAACCTTATTTAATTCCCATTGCCGAGCGGATTAGAAGGCTTGGGTTTAATATTTACGCTACAGAAGGCACCAGCCGCTTCTTAAAAGAAAAAGGAATAGAAAATACGACACTGAAGAAGATACATGCGGGAAGGCCCAATATTGCCGATGCAATTAAGAATAAAGAGGTGCAGTTGATTATTAATACGCCCATAGGCCGCAGCGGTAAATATGACGATAGCTATATCCGCATTAAGGCAATTCAGTATAAGGTTCCTTATATTACATCCTTGACTGCCGCTGAAGCCACTATTGAGGGCATCGAGGCTACCGTTAAGACAAAGACCTTACCTAAAGCCCTCCAGGATTACTATAAGGACCTGAGCCGATAAATCGGCAGACTACATTAGTGCAGTATACTAATATACTAATGTCATTGCGAGGAGCGTAGCGATTGCTTCGTCCGTCATTGCGAGGCTGGCGCAGCCAGCCGAAGCAATCTCAATGAC
>CAZPSS010000013.1:0-6239 GCA_964589565.1 uncultured Planctomycetia bacterium | reverse complement strand
GAGCAAGGAGATTATCTAATGGAAACGCAGGTTAAGGTTGACGCAGAGCTGGCAAAAGAGATGGGCCTTACCGAAGAGGAGTTTAACCAAATCAAAAAATTACTCGGCCGGAAGCCGAATTTTACCGAACTGGGCGTGTTTTCCGCGATGTGGTCGGAGCACTGCAGTTACAAAAATTCGCGTAAACTATTCAAGCTCTTTCCTACTAAGGGAAAACAGGTATTGGTAGGCGCAGGCGAAGAAAATTCCGGTATCGTAGATATCGGAGACGGCTTAGGTGTCGCTTTTAAAATTGAATCGCACAATCATCCTTCGGCAGTAGAGCCTTTCGAGGCCTCAGCCACAGGCATAGGCGGCTGTCTTCGAGACATCTTTACCCTCGGGGCCAGGCCCGTAGCCGGTTTAGGCGCCTTAAGGTTTGGAAGTTTAGACAGTAAAAAAGTAAAATTCTTATTTAAAGAGGTAATTAGGGGTTTAGCCCATTATGCCAATACCGCCAAGGTCAGCGCCGTGGGCGGGGACAGCTATTTTGACCCGAGTTATGAAGGCAATCCCCTGGTTAACGCCTTTGTAGTAGGCATTGTCAGGCACAAGGATATTGTCAAAGGCGTGGCCTCCGGCGTAGGTAATCCCGTATATTATATAGGAGGAGATACCGGAAGAGACGGTGTTGGAGGGGCCAGTTTTGCTTCCAAAGAGATTACCGAAGAGTCCACTGAGCAAAAAAACGCCGTGGCTATCGGCGATGCCGAGTTGGGCCGGCGCTTGCGAGAAGCCTGTCTTGAATTAATAGAAAAGGGGCTTATCGAGGGAATGCAGGATATGGGCGCAGCCGGGTTAACCTGCTCTTCCTGTGAGACTGCCTCAAGAAGCCGAACCGGCATCGAAATAGATGTGGCTTTAGTCCCGCAAAGAGAGAAAGGGATGACTCCTTACGAAATTCTCTTATCCGAGTCACAAGAGAGGATGCTGGCAATCCTGAAGGAGGGCAAAGAAGAACAGGCTCTTCAGATTCTAAAGAAATGGGACATCAATGCCGTAAAAATCGGACAGGTCATTGAAGAAAAGATAATGCGTGTCAAAGAAAACGGCGTGGTAGTCTGCGAAATTCCGCCCGAACTTCTCACGGAAAAGGCGCCCCTCTATGATAGAGAAATAAAAGAGCCGGCCTACTTAAAAGAAGCCCAGGACTTAAACCGCCAATTACTGCAAGAGCCGCGCGATTACAATCAGGCCTTACTGCAATTGCTTGATTCTCCCACTATTGCCAGCAAAGAATCGGCCTATAAAAACTTCACGGCCATAAATAAAGATGAAGTTATTGTCGGCGCCGGTTCAGATGCCGCTGTAGTAAAGGTAAAGGGCACGAGCAAGGCCCTGGCAATTAGCGTAGATTGCAACGGCCGCTATTGCTACCTCAATCCCTATAATGGCGCGATGATGGCGGTAGCCGAAGCCGCCAGAAATATAGTTTGCACCGGGGGCCGCCCCCTGGCCGTTACCGACGGGCTAAATTTCGGCAACCCGATGAAAGCGGAAAACTACTGGCAATTCCGGAAGTGTATAGAAGGGCTTTCCGCTGCCTGCCGGGCCTTAGACACCCCTGTGATTAGCGGTAACGCCAGTTTTTACAATGAAAATCCCAAAGGCGCGGTGGACCCAACCCCAATGATAGGGATGGTAGGCTTAATCAAAAACGCAGACAAATACGTTACCCAGGATTTTAAGAATGATGGCGACGTAATAGTCCTTCTGGGTGAGAACAAGGCCGATCTCTCCGGCAGTGAATACTTATACCTGGCGCATAAGCAAAAGAAGGGCAATCCCCGGATAGATATAGAAAAAGAGAAGGCAGTGCAAGAGGCCTGCCTTTCGGCAATCGAGGCCGGGCTTATCAATTCCGCCCACGACTGCTCGGAAGGCGGATTAGCCGTAACGCTGGCTGAATCAGCTATCACAAATGCCGGCAAGATGCTGGGCGCAGCTATAAAATTAGATGAGCTGAAAAACAAAGACATAAGGCTGGATGAACTTTTGTTCGGCGAGGCGCCTTCCAGAATAGTGGTTTCGCTGAGTAAAGATAATCTGGAGGCTTTAAAAAAGGTAGCAAAAAAACACGCGGTTTCTTATCAGGTGCTGGGTAACGTTGAGGGAGAGGCGCTTGCAATTGAATACAAGGGAAAGAAGGTAATAGCTCTTCCTCTGACAAAATTAAGCGATACCTGGAGAAACGCCATCCCTTCAAGATTAACCTAAGGAAAAGGGAGAAAAATAGAAATGCAAACGGTAAAAGTAATTCCCTGTTTGGACATCAAAAACGGCCGGGTAGTTAAAGGCATAAAGTTCGTAGGCTTAAAAGACGCCCGCGACCCGGTGGAAGCAGCCGCCGCCTACTGCGCTGCCGGCGCAGATGAGTTGGTTTTTTTGGACATAGCAGCTTCGGTAGAAACAAGAGCCACGCGCCTGGATTGGGTAAAAAGGGTAAAAGAGGCCACTACCGTGCCTTTTTGTGTAGGCGGAGGCATCCGCAACTTAGAGGATATGCAGGCCCTTTTTAATCTCGGAGTAGATAAAGTCTCAATTAATACAGCCGCAATTAAAAATCCTGCTTTAATTAAAGAGGCCAGCCAAAAGTTTGGTAAAGAAAGGCTCGTGGTAGCTATTGACGGCAAGAAGAACCCTGCTGAAAGCGGCCGCCCCAGATTAGAGGTCTTGATTATGGGCGGGGAAGAGCCCACAGGGCAGGATGTCGTGCAATGGGCAAAACAAGTTGAGCAATTGGGTGCGGGAGAAATCCTTTTGACCAGCAAGGACGCCGATGGCACCAAAGACGGCTACGATATTGAGATGACTAAGGCCGCAGCAGAGGCCGTCTCCATCTCGGTTACCGCCTCAGGCGGGGCAGGGAAGTTAGAGCACCTTTATCAGGCAGTAACCGAAGGCAAGGCGGCCAATGTCTTATGCGCCTCCGTATTCCATTTCGGCAAAATCACCATCCCCCAGGCAAAACAATATCTGCAAGCCAAAGGCATCCAGGTAAAGACTTAGCCCCTTATTTTTCCACCGAAGTAGAAAATGTTTGACAAAAAATTATACTTTGGTATAATTTGTAGGAGGCCGTGCCCCCTGTCCCCTAAAAGACGTGCCAATAAGTGTAAAATAATTACAGAAAGTCCTTGCAAAAAGTGTATAAATAAGGTATAATTTAATCATGAAAAGAAACATTTGGAATAACTTGATAAAATGGAAAAATAAAAAAGATCGAAAGCCGCTTATTCTCAAAGGAGCGCGTCAGGTTGGAAAGACTTACATTCTCCAGGCTTTTGGCAAAGAATGTTTTTCTCAAGTGCATTATCTAAATTTTGAGAAATACAAACAATTGTCCGGGATTTTTGAAGGAGATATCATCCCCCTAAACATACTTCGGGATTTAAGTTTTTATCTTAATACCTCTATCAATAAAGAAAATGACCTTGTTATTTTTGACGAAATTCAGAATGTTCCCAGGGCTTTAACCAGCTTAAAATATTTTCAGGAAGAATTACCTGAACTGGCCATTTGTGCGGCAGGCTCACTGCTGGGAGTCCAATTGTCTGATGAATCTTTTCCTGTTGGGAAAGTCGAATTTTTAAATATGTTCCCCATGTCATTTGAAGAGTTTTTGGAAGGGACGGGGGATACGAAATCATTTGAATTTCTTCGAGGCCGCAAGAAAGCCGAGGCCATACCTCAGATCATTCATGTCCATCTTTGGGAGCAATTAAAAATATATCTTGTGATAGGAGGCCTTCCGGAAATTGTTAAAACCTTTGTGGAATATAAAGATGATTTATTTATCGCCTTGCAAAAAGTGAGGGAAAAGCAGGATAATTTAATATCGACTTATATTGCCGATATAGCAAAACATTCAGGTAAGCAGAATGCTATGCATATCGAAAGATTATGGCGCAATATTCCCGCACAACTAGCCAGGGAGCAGGATGGTTCTGCCGGGAAATTTAAGTTTAAAGGGGTTATTCCCGGGGTCAGAAGGTATTCGAAATTAGCAGGGAGTATCGACTGGCTGGTTGCAGCCGGCCTTATTCTAAAAGTGCATATCGTCAATAGCGGGCAGCTTCCTTTTTCCGCGCATACTGTGGAAAACAGTTTTAAGTTGTATATTTTTGATGTTGGCCTATTAGGAGCCTTAAGTGACTTACCTGCAAAATCTATCATGAAATATGAGTATGGTTCTTACAAAGGATACTTTGCGGAAAACTTCGCTGCTCAGGAATTCGTTTATTCGGGTGTGAAGGAGCTGTATTGTTGGAAAGAAAGATCTGCAGAGGTAGAGTTTTTAAGAGAAATTGACGGAGATGTCCTGCCTGTTGAAATTAAGTCAGGATGGGTAACTCAGGCAAAGAGCCTAAAAGTTTTTGCTCAAAAGTATCATCCCAAATACAGAACAATTTTCAGTGCAAATAACCTTTCTCTTGATCCGGTTGAGAAAGTTTACCGATACCCATTGTATTTAGCTTCTTGCTTTCAGATGAATGAACAATAAACCAAATTGTCCCTCGTCCCTCATCCCTCGGAACGGCGAGCCAACGGAACTGTTCTCCCCCAATTATTCACAAAAGCTGGAGAACTGTTCCTAACTTTAACGAACAATGAGCAATGACAAAACAAAAAATGTCTTGTAATTTAGATATAACTAAACTACGATACATATTATACAGGGAATTAAATGATTAATTTCGGAATTAGACAGTCGTTTGAAAAGATTGAGCAGATACAGGAGAGATTTTCTAATCTGAATGTGCCTATTGAATTAGCTCTGCCTTATTATTGGGATATCTACGAACCAATTAGGCCACATTTAAAAGAAATAGCCGAGAGAATTAAAAGCTTTCGCATTAAAGTGTTAAGCATACACGCGGTCCAAGCCCCTATTACCAATGAGAAATTTAAAATATGGGGAAAAGAAATAGCTGATTTAGCAAAGATGTTTGATGTAAAGATTATAACATTGCATCCAAATAATACAAATAAAACTCAGTTTGTACAGCACGAAGCACTTAAAAATTTAAAGTATTTTAATATGTTATATCAGACCGCTATCACTTTTAGTATCGAGACTTTTTCGGGGAAAAGGAGAGTATTTATTCCTGATGAAATTGTTAAATTCAATTTACCTATGACGCTGGATGTTGCACATATAAAAGATGACAAAAAGATATGGAGTTTGCTTAAAGGTTACAAAGAAAACATTGTGCATATACATCTGTCAGCTAAAGGAGACAGCAGTCACCATTTGCCAATTGATAGCTTTTGTAAAGAAATAGTTGATTATCTTATTGAGAATAAATGGAACGGAAATGTAATATTAGAGTATTTGCGTGAATTCCATAGTCAAATGTTGACCGATCTAAACTTTCTTGAACATAAACACAAACAAGAAAAAGGAGCATAAAAGTTTCCTTGCACAATTTAAAAATATGGATTTCAATAAGAACCTTTTAGCAGAAAAGTTATTAAAGGATCTTGTTCTTGATTACCATCTCTCTATTACTTCAATTGAAGAAGGTGTTAAGAAACTTGCCAAGAGACAGAAAGATTTAGAGGTAGTCCACATCTACATAGAGAATCTTCACCCTTCTTGCTATGGAAAGAAGGAATATTTTCATATCTCCAAAGTGGATAAGCTTACCAAATTAGATGAATGGCTCTATAAGAATCTAATTAATGAAGAGGAGTATAGAAAATATTTAGAAAATTACTTACCTTTAAAGAATAAGTTAAAATATGATGATGTAGATGAGTATATTTTACAGAAGCATTACAGGCCCAAGGCAATAAAAATCCTTTCAAAAAAGAGGAAAAGATTTAATCTCAAGCTATGGAGAAGGAAACGCTATGGATATCATTATCAGCGAAAGACAAACTTGTCTTTGAAAGATGGGCATTCTTTTCGTTTCGATTTCCGCAATTTCCTAGAAAGTATCTTTATTCTTAAAGAAGGTGGAAATAGACAGATATTAGCGGTAGGAGGGGGCGGAGGTTCGGGGCAGAGAGCAAAATACACGATATTTACGGCTGTTTTTTATATTTTAAGTAAAGAAAAAAAGATAAACCACCATCTTTTAAGATACAATTCCTTTAATCGATTTGAGTATATCAATACTTTTACTAAGCCTATAATTACTTTTAATCTCGGGAGCAATTATTCCTTAAACGAGAAATTAGAAAAAGAAATTAGG
>CAZPSS010000012.1:13041-14362 GCA_964589565.1 uncultured Planctomycetia bacterium | reverse complement strand
CGTATACCACTGCGAAAATTGCCCATTAAGGTTATTGCCGAAGGCAATTTTCTTGAAACTATTCTTTAGCCAAATTAACCAAAAGCGGCATAAGCTGCGGCCCTGATAATAATTTTAAAGAGCCTCTCTTACAGCTTTTTTCCGAAAAATCGCCCGTTCCGTCAGCTTTTATCGTGCCGCCGGCAATTAAAACCGGCACCGGATCAGCGGAATGCGCTTTTAATATGCAGGGCGTTGCGTGGTCGGCAGTGACGCAAACTAAAGAGGCGCGCATATCCAAATGGGGAATTAAATTGGCAAAGAAATATTTATCAATGGCTTCGATTGATTCTTTTTTTTCTTTTACCTTTCCGTCATGCGCCGGTTCATCCGGGCCTTTGATGTGGATATATAATCCGTCAAATCTTTGCAGGACATCGAGAACTTTTTGAGCGCGAAGGCGATAATCCTTCTCCGGGTCTCCCGAAGGCAGGGGTATTTCAATGAGCTGCATTCCCGTCAACAGCGCAATTCCCCGCTCTACCGGCATCTCTACAAAGCAGCCCAGTTCCACCCCGAATTTTTCCCTGATGGGGGGAAAATGAGGAAGCCGGTCTCCTGCATCGCGAGTCAAAATTAAATTTGCCTTCAGCTTCCCTTCGCCTTCTCTTTTTTTATTGACGCCTGATTTTTCTAAAACAAGGTGGCTCTTTTCTATAAATTCGTTGGTAAGTTTCGCCGCATTAATCGCTTCTTGCAGATTTTCTTTTCCCGGCACAGGCCGGCAAACCTGCAAGACCTGCTCAAATTTTTCTTTAGCTACGCCAAAATGGCCTTTTTTGCCATAAGCGGGATCTGTGTTGCAAACCTGCGCAGAAAGTTTTCCCTGCCGGGGATAAATAACCAATATTCCCCTGTGCCCGATTGTATTCTTAAATTTGAAATCCGCATCCAGGCTGGTAAGTTTTACTTCGGCATTAAGCTCTGCGCATAATTTGCCCGCCTCTTCGGTGCTCAGGCTGCGCCCTACCCGCCGGTCAACGATATTCTTACCCTCTCCCAGAGTAGCAAAATTAACCCGGTATGCCAAGTCTCCGTCCCTAACCTCTAATCCTTCGGCGTAGGACTCCAAAGGGCCGCGGCCGGTATAATATTTTTCCGCATCGTAGCCCAAAATACTGATTACGGCAATATCGGATTCCGGAGCGATATTCCTGCCCACTGTATACATAAGGCCGGTTTGCCCGGCTTTAGCTAAATTATCCAAATAGGGAGCGTGCGCCGCTTCCAAAGAAGTTCTGTTACCCAAATCCGGATGCGGCAGGCCTCCCAAGCCGTCTAA
>CAZPSS010000012.1:3214-12941 GCA_964589565.1 uncultured Planctomycetia bacterium | reverse complement strand
AACGGACTAACGGACTAACGGACTAACGGACTAACGGACTAACGGACTAACGGACTAACTAACAACGAGTATAACCACAGGCTGCGCAGACTACGCACCCTTCTTCATGGCGAAGGGCACTGCCGCAATCAAGACATACCCCTACAATGTTTGCTACTTTAACCTGCCCGCCTTGCATTTGAACAGGCAGGCGGGCCTGGCCGTCAACATCATTTATTTTTTGCTGCGAAGTTTCATTCTCATTTTCTTCTGCCTGCTTAGGCGGGACCTTTTTGCCCAGGCGCAGTTCGATTACACGGGCGATGGCATCGGCGCAGGAAAAGATTCTACCATCTTTACTCCACGAAGGAGAGGGACAGCGAATACCCCGTAATTGGTCGATTATAGACTTTAAATCTATGTCTGAACGCAAGGCTAAAGAAACCAGGCGGCCAATGGCTTCCAGCTGAGAAGCAGCACAGCCGCCGGCCTTGCCCATCTGCATAAAGACCTCAAAAGGAGAGCCATCTTCGTCCTCATTGATAGTAATATAAAGGTTGCCGCATCCGGTGGTAATCTTGGTGGTTGTTCCCGTAACCACCTGGGGACGCGGACGAGGAGAAACAGTAATAGATATTCCTGTCTTCTCCGGCCCCTCTTGCCTGGCTAAATTAAGCACTTGCTCTGAACGGCTTTTGTCGCGATAAATAGTTACGCCTTTGCATCCCGATTCATAAGCCATTTTATAAACCTTCTCTACATCATGGACAACAGCATCGTGCGCAAAATTTACAGTCTTGCTCACGGCATTGTTGGTAAACTCCTGAAAGGCCGCCTGCATACGGATATGCCATTCGGGAGAAATATCGTGGGAAGTGACAAATATCCTGCGCACTTCATCCGGAATCTCCCGAATATCCTGAATGGAAGCGCCCTGAGAAACCAATTTCATTAGTTCTGCGCTATAAAAGCCTTTTTTCTTGGCGAGCTCTTCAAAAATCGGATGCACCTCAGGCAAACCTTCTTTATCCAAGACCTTGCGCAAATAAGAAACCGCAAAGATAGGCTCGATGCCGCCGGAGCAATTGGCGATAATGCTCAAGGTGCCCGTAGGGGCAATCGTGGTCAGGGTGGCGTTTCTTAAAGCGTCCAGGCCGCCTTCAACATTATAGATGCTTTTTGCGAAATTGGGAAAAACGCCCCTTTCTTTTGCCAGCTCGCAGGAAGCGGCAGTTGCCTTCTCCAAAATAAATTCCATTACTTTTCGGGCAAGGGCAATCGCCTTCTCCGAATTATAAGGAATGCCTAATTTAATCAGCATATCGGCAAAGCCCATCACGCCTAAACCAATCTTTCTGTTGCCTTTGGTCATCTCTTCTATTTTCGGCAAAGGATATTTATTCATATCAATAACGTTATCTAAAAAACGCACGGCGGTTTTAGCGGTCTGGCCAAGCCTTTCCCAGTCTGCTTTTTCTCCGTCGACCATCTTGGAAAGATTAATGCTGCCGAGATTACACGATTCATACGGTAAGAGAATTTGTTCGCCGCAGGGATTAGTTGATTCATACTCTCCCAGCGCCGGCGTGGGGTTATATTTATTCATCCGGTCAATAAATATTATGCCCGGCTCGCCGTTCCTCCAGGCCATCTGCACTATTTTTGCAAAGACCTCTTTAGCGTTGAGCTTACCAGTACTCTTTTTAGTATGCGGGTCGATTAAATCATATTCCTGATTATTCTTTACGCGCTCCATAAAATCCTCGGTAACCGTTACCGAGATATTGAAATTGGTAATATCTTTGTCGTTTTCTTTGCAGGAGATAAACTCTAATATATCCGGATGGTCCACGCGTAAGATGCCCATGTTAGCACCCCGTCGACAACCGCCCTGTTTCACCGCCTGGGTGGCCGCATCAAAGACCTTTAAAAATGATACCGGCCCGCTGGCTATACCGCCGGTGGAACGCACCCGGCTGTTTTTGGGACGCAGTCGAGAAAAAGAAAACCCAGTTCCTCCGCCGCTGCGATGGATCAGTGCCGTATCCTTTACCGCCTCAAATATGGACTCCATAGAATCATTGATGGGGATCACAAAACAGGCTGACAATTGCTGAAGTTCCCTGCCGGCGTTCATTAGGGTGGGGCTGTTGGGTAAAAATTCCAGGTTTGCCATAGTAGAGTAGAACTTCTCCGCTGTCCTTTCCCGGTCGGCATCTTTTTTGTAAAGCTTCTCCGCCTGAGCGATATTTACAGCTACCCGTTGAAACATATCATCGGCAGTCTCCACAACCCTGCCGTGGGCGTCTTTCTTCAGGTATCTTTTTTCCAACACTTTTTTAGCGTTTTCGGAAAGTTTGTCAGGCACTTTTCTCATCGTCTTACTCCTTCGTAATTCATCCCCTTTTTATCCTTAATTTCCCTCTCCCGCTACCGAAGTATAGCATAGCAAAATGGGGCTGTCAAGAGAAAAGTTCAAAAAAATACACTATATATTGGGCCTGTCTTGCCTTAAAGACCCCACAAATTGTGCATATTGGGACAAGAATTGCTTCTAACTTCTTTGCTTGCTTATAGTTATATCAATTTTTGGCGGGGTTATCGGTAAAAAAAGAGTCTTTTTAATAAATGGGTTCTTCTCTTTTTGGCAATAGCGGATTTAAGGCGGGCTGTGAGCTTGCGCGCAGCTTCTTCTCCCTTTTGAATACACTGCTCTCCCTTAGAAAAAGCTGCCCAGCTGATATCTTCTACCGAAGGACGAATAACAAAATCGGCCGACTCGAGCTTTAAGCGGACTAATTCGTGTGACTTGATTTCATCTGATTGAAAAAGGATATCCATTCCGTTTCTGAACTTATCGTGAAAGATTTTTTCCTCTACATTAACGGCGATAACAAAATCGGCCCCCAGCTTGCGCGCAGCTTCTACGGGAATTTCGCTAATTGTGCCTCCGTCGGTCAAGAGCCTTCCTCCTAATTCTATCGCAGGAAATACTGCCGGCACAGAGCTTGAGGCCATAACGGCTTTGCTCATCCTCCCTTCATTTAAAATGACTTCCTCCCCGGTCTTTAAATCGCAGGCAACGCAGGCAAAAGGAATCTTCGTCTGGTTAAAGCGGGCATCTTCTACCGACTCCGTAACCAGGGTTCTAAATTCTCCGCCGTCGGCAATCCAGCGTTTGATGCCTTTAAGGTTCCAGAGGAGTAATTCCTTGACAAAAGTAACAAGTCCCTCGATAATCATTTTCTTCTCTTCCGGCCTGGATTCCGCCGCTAAAGACTCGAGTTTGGCGATCTCTTTTCTCTTGAGAAGCCCTAATATCTTCCGCTCTACTTTAAGGCTTTGCCCGCAAAGAGCGTAGGCGCCGCCAATCACCGCACCCATACTTGTGCCGACAATAAGGTCCACGGGAACATTGGCCTGCTCAAGCACCTTTAAAACGCCGATATGGGCCAGGCCCCGCACACCTCCCCCGCCTAACGCCAAACCTACCTTAAATTTTTTAGCCATCTTCTTCTCCGAATTTTCTTCAAATAAAATGTCGAATTTTTCAATGACGAATGTCGAATGAATGACAAATTATTTAATGCCTAATGATGAAATTAAGTTTTTTATTTATATTTGGACATTTGAGCATTGGACATTTATTCGTCATTCGGATTTAGTCATTAGTCATTTTTTTGTAAAAGGCAATAAGACTACATACGCAAAAGATAAAACAAAGGCCGTCAATTCCGGAACGATAAATAACATAACCATTATTATAGCAAAGGCAGGCAAATATTTCCATCGCCGTAGAGACACATCTTTAAAGGTAGGATATTCAATCCGGGAGACCATCATCATTGCCAAGATCGCCACTATTACCGAAATAATCTGGGGCTGGACTGTTAAATTATATCTGTAGTGGACGAGCGCAATAGATGCCACAGGCGCCGCAAAGCCCGGAGTCGGTAAACCGTTAAAGAAAAGGGGGATTTTTTCTTCGGCCTCAGTATTAAATCTGGCCAGGCGAAAGGCGCCGCAAAAAATCGCCACCAAACAAACCACGACTCGCCAGAGAAAGAAGGAAGGAACATTCAAGGTAAAGACTAAAACTGCCGGGGCCAGCACAAAAGACACTAAATCCGCCAAAGAATCGAATTGCCTGCCGAATTCCGAAAGTCCGTTACCCATCCGGGCAATCTTACCGTCAGCAATATCAAAGGCAATAGAAAAAAAGATAATCCAGGCCGCGGGAACATATTTGCCGATTACCGACAGAAATATGGACATCGCCCCGAAAAGAAGATTTGCCGCGGTAACTACATTAGCCATATATCTTGCGCTTTCCACCTGAGCTCCTCTCAAACACAGAATAAACTGTGGGAATTAGAACCAGGGTAATCAATGTGGATACAGCCAAACCTCCGATTACCACTGTGGCCAGGGCACGCCATTCTTCTGCGCCTTCACCTTGAAACAGAGCTAAAGGCAGCAGCCCTACTATCGTTGTGCTCGCCGTCATCAAAACCGGGCGAAGGCGGGTTCTGCTGCCTTGTGTTATCGCCTCCGTCAGGCCCAACCCCTTTTTTCTTAAGGTATTAATATAATCGATTAAAACAATGGCATTATTGACCACGATGCCGGTAAGCAATATTACGCCGATAAAGGAATCGACGTTTAATCTCTGATTGGTCAAAAGAAGAGAGTAAATTACTCCGATTATGGCAAAAGGGATAGAAAAAAGAATTATAAAAGGGTGTTTAAAGGACTCGAACAATGAAGCCATCACCATATATACAAGTATTACGCCTAAAATAAGGGCAAAGAAAAGCCAGCGGAAGGCCTTCAACTGCTCTTCTCGCGCCCCGCTAAATGTATAAGAAAAACCAAAAGGGGGGCTAATCCGGGAAAGTTTCTCCTGCGCCTCGCCAACTACGCTGCCTAAGTCTCTTGCGTAGATATTGGCGCTGATATAGACTATCCTTTCCTGCCCCTTACGCTCAATCTTTATCGGGCCTTTTTGCTCTTCTATTGCGGCTATATTAGAAAGGCGAATCTGTTTTCCCGCCGTTGAAGTAACAAATAAATTATCCAAATCCAAAAGTTTACTTCTATCCTCCTCTCTTAACCTCACAAATATATCGTATTCATCGCCTGCTTCTCGATATTGAGTGGCAGTTGTGCCCTCGATGAAGGTCTTTACCGTATTGGCCAACGCCGTCACATTAACCCCTAAACGCGCGCTCTTCTGGCGGTCAATAATAACCTGAAGCTCGGGTTTGCCTTCCTTGCGGCTTATCTCTACATCGCCCACGCCCTTAATCTCCTCTAAGGTCTGGGCTATTTGCGCGCTATATTTGCGCGCATCTTCCAAATCGTAGCCTCTGACCTCTATCGATAAAGGCTTACTTTGCGCGCCAAAAAGTATACTTTCCATCGGGTCTTCAGTGCTGAATCTCACCTTTGTTCCGGCAAATGAAGAAACCAATGGCTTAAGCTCTGCGGCTATTTGCTTGTTGCTCCTGCGGCGATATTTTTTCTGCACTAATTTACTCATCACCCAGCCCGTATTGGAGCTCTCCTCTCCGCCGATTATATGTCCTATGCCGCCGCTCTCCCCATATCCCCAACTCACCAAAGAAGCCTTCAACTCCGGCACTTTGCTATAGAGAATATCTTCAATGGCCGTCATTACTTTACCTGTCTCCTTAATCCTGGCGCCTATGGGGCGTTCCACATCTATTCGGACAATCCCCGTATCAACCTCAGGAAAAAACTCTGTGCCCACTAAAGGTATTAAAAGAAGGCTGAAGACTAAAATGGAAAGCCCTAAAGTAATTGTTGCCGCCCGATGAGCAAGCGCCCAACTCAAAAGTTTACGGTAGCCCTCTTCTGTCTTTCTAAACCAATGTTCGCTAATCCGGTATAACCGCTGCCAAAAAGGGGCCAGGCCCTTTTTTCTCTCTATCTCCTTGGAAAAGGGGCCAGGCCCTTTTTTTATGAATCTGGAAGTAAGCATCGGAATAAGGGTAAGGGCAGTAAATAATGAAGCCAGCAGGGCTAAACAAATCACTGCCGCCATTTGCTTAAAGAGGATACCGGTTATTCCTTTGACAAAAACAATCGGCAGAAAAATAGCCATTGTAGTCAAAGTAGAGGCGACTACCGCCTTCGCTACTTCCGAGGCTCCGGCAATAGCTGCCTGCTTCGGGTCTTCTAAGCTTTCCCGGTGACGATGGATATTTTCGGAAATGACAATGGCTGCGTCCACTACCATCCCCAGAGCGATGGCTAAGCTGCTCAAAGAGATTATATTCAAGGTATAATCGGCCATATACATTAAAACGAATGTGATAATCAAAGAACAAGGGATGGCCGAGATGATAATCAGGGAGCTGGAGATACGCCTTGAGAAAAACAGGATTATCAGGATTACTAAAATTCCGCCCCAAAAAAGCGAAGTCCTCAATGTATTAATTGATAATCTAATAAATTCGGAGAAGTCCCGGTTAACCTTGAGCTCGATATCGGAAGGCAAATCCTCAGTTAATTTAGGCAATTCTTTTAAAACCCGGTCAACTACCTTTACGGTATTAGCCCCTGATTGTTTTTGCACAAAAAGGATTAAACCTTCTCTTTTATTCATATGGGCAAATTTCGTTCGCTCGGCAAAACTATCGTGAACCCTGGCTACGTCTTTAAGATATATAGGCACCCCTGCTTCTATCCTGATAACTGTATCCTGGATTTGTTGAACATTCTTAAATTCTCCGGGTATCCTTACTAAGTAATCTGTAAGGCCTGTTTTTAGATGGCCGCCGGGCAAAGTAAGATTTTGCAGCTTTAGGGCTTCAATAACCTCATCTACAGATAAATGGCGTCCCTCCAGGCGGCTTTTATCAATCTCCACCAAAATCTGTCTTTCCAGCCCCCCGCGAGTTATTGCCGTGGCCACACCAGGAATTCTCTTTAACTGGTCAACTATTTTGTCATCAACGATTTTTTTCAGGCGGGGATAACTTTCATCGGCGGTAACACCCATAACTAAAATAGGCATCATCGAAAAGTCAAATTTAAAGATAAGCGGCTCATCGGCATCTTCGGGAAGTTCTTCCTTGGCCAGGCCTACATAGTCACGGACGTCATTAGCCGCCTCATCCATATTAGTACCCCAGTCAAAGGCCAAATTTATTACGGATATGCTTTCGCGAGAAATAGAGGTTATTTTATCTAAATTAGGAATGGTGCTTAAACGCTCTTCCAATTTCTCCGTAATGCGCTTTTCTACCTCTTGCGGGCCTGCTCCTGAATAACTGGTAAATACACCGATAGCGGGCATCTCAAGCTCCGGCATCATATCCAGGCCTAAGCGCGATAAAGAGACCGCACCCAGGATAATAATCCCGACAAAAATCATCGTTATGGTAACGGGCCGTTTAACGCCGAATTGCGGTAGATTCACTTTTTACTTTACCTCCTCTACTACTTTAACCAAATCCCCATCTTTTAAATCTGCGGGGCCCATAACTATTGCCTTTTCTCCCGGCCTTAAGCCGCTTAAGAGCTCGTATTTTCCTTCAGATGCCAACCCTAACTCCACTTTTCTCTTATATGCGCGATTGTCCTCTACCACAAAGACATATCTCTGGCTGTCTTCTTCGATAATCGCCTCGCGCATTATTAGCGCAACATCTTTATGCTCTCCTACCATAAGCCTAAGGCGGGCAAACATCCCGGGCTTTAATCTATGTTTGAGGTTAGCGATATTTATCCAAGCCGGCGCTGTGCGCGTATCCAAATCTACCATCGGGCTTACCTTTTGCACGCGGCCGCGAAAAACCTCAGCGGGATAAGCATCCACTTCAACCTGCGCCGTTAGGTCTTTCACCACTTTTGGCAAATCTTTCTCGGTAACATCGATCTTAACCCACACCTCATTTATATCTACTACTAAGGCAACCGGCGTAACTAAAGTTAGATTAGCGCCTTTATCCAGATAGGTTCGTCCTATTACACCTTCTATAGGAGAAGCCACCGGCGCAAGCTCGAATTCATAACCGATTTCATCGCGGTCAACCAAAGCCAGTATCTGATCCTTCTTTACCACATCACCTTCTTGAACTTTATTTTCTACTAATTTTCCCGTAACCCTGGAGTAAACTGTAGCTTCATCTTTAGCCTCGATATCACCCGAATAAAAGAGAAACTCTGCTAAATCCTGCCTGCTTACCTCAGCTACGCTTACCGGATGAGCTGTTTGTTTACGGATTTCTTCCGCCTCTTTTTTCGCACAACCAATTGTTGCAGAAGACAGAAAACAGAAAACAGAAAACAGAATTATAGAAACAAAAAACATTCTTTTCTGACTTCCCCGGCCCGCTTCGCTTTGCCGGGACGGGCTGACTTCTGACTTCTGACTTCTGACCTTTAATTCTCCCATCATTCCTCCAGCTTTATATCACTCTTAACCAAAGTAACGCCCGCCATCTTCTCTAAGTTAATCCCTGATTGCGCATAATCTATTAGCGACTGAATGTAACTGGTTTCGGCGTTTGACAAATCCTCCTGATATTCTAACATATCGTGGGCGCTCACCAGTCCTTCCTGGAAACGCCGCTCAATTACGCTGTAGCGCGCAGTCTCTGTATCCATCCTTTTCCTGGCAGTAGCTACCTTCTGTTGGGCCGTGTCCACCCCTCTTACCGCATCTCTTACTTCCATGATGATTCTCTGCTGCAAATGTTCAAAGGAAATAAGCAATTGTCTTTTCGTCAAGTAAGCCTTTTCAGAATCTGCCTTTGCCTCTTTATTTCCCCAGGGAAAACTAAACCTTACCCCGCTGCTCCATTTTCTATAGTCCGCTTTTAATGCCCCCTGATAATCCGTATCCAATCCATTCAAGCCAAGGCTTCCTATCAGGTCTATTGTGGGCAACATAGCATTTTCTTTCACCAAAATACGGATATTTTGGTTTTTTAGCTCTATCTTGGCGGCCTCATAGTCCGGCCTATATTCAAAGGCTTCTTTCAAGCGTTGCGGTAAATCAACGGATTGTTGCTCAAACTGGGGCCTATCCAAAGGCTCAATGCGCGCATTCCACAACTCAAACTCATCCACAATATTGGTAACATATTTAAGCTTATCTTCGGAAAACTTCAGTTCCTTCTCAATATCTAAAAGCACATCTTCCCTTTCCGCTACGCCGGTCTTTGCTTCTAATAAATCTATAGAGCTAACCAGGCCTTTTTCCTGCCTTTTTTGGACTATATCAAGCAGGTCTTCGGCCCTTTTCAAAGAAAGTTTAGCAGTCTTATATTTTTCTATATACAATACATAATTATAATAGGCCTCTTTAACGCTGCTGAGCAAATCGATTAAGTCTTTTTTTAGCTCCTGATTTAGCTTTTGCAGGCTATTGTTGGCGATAATAATGTCCGCACGATTTACGCGTCTTCCAAAATCTTTAAAAAGCGGCTGGGTAATGGTCAGGAGCAGCTCCGATTTGTAATAAGGATTCAGGGATAGGTATGCTGAATTATCTTTGTATTTTTTATTCGAAAAGTCAATCTCGTATTCGGCGCCGAGGGGAAGTTTGCCGTCTATGCCAAAATTGAAATTTCCTGTTCTTGTGTGCGAGCCGGCAAGCACAGAGGTGGACTCTACTTTATTATCTTCTAATGAACCCTCAAAGCTTAAAGTCGGCTCAAAGTCCGCTTCGGCTATCCTTATATCCTGTTCACAAATCAATGGCTCTATTTTCTTG
>CAZPSS010000012.1:0-3204 GCA_964589565.1 uncultured Planctomycetia bacterium | reverse complement strand
AAATTCCGGCTTTTAATTATTCTTCAGGGTATAAGCAATACAATCAACCAGGCCGATTCTTAAGACCCTGGGTTGAGCGGAAGAAGCAATAAAGAGGGCCTCTCTTATTGCCTGTTCCCTTCTTTCGATCTCTGGAGACTGCCCGGCGTATGCGCTAATAGAAAAAAAGATTAAAATTTCAATAATTAAAAGCCGGAATTTAGTCATTTATTTTCTAATTTTCTGATTCTCTCCTCAAGCGCCTGCTGTTTTTTTACCAGAATATTTACCGCTTCGGCTACAGGGTCGGGGATCCTGCCGTGTTCAAGGTCGAGCAAGGGTTTAACTTTGGGTTCCCTGGCCTCGACTATTCTACCCGGAACACCTACAACTGTTGCGCCGGGCGGCACAGGTTTAACTACTACCGAACCTGAACCTATCCTTGCGCCGTCTCCAATCTCAATTGCCCCCAAAACTACGGCATCTGCGCCGATTACCACCTTGTTGCCGATCGTGGGGTGGCGCTTTTTCTTCTCGTGGGTCGTCCCGCCTAAAACCGCGCCCTGATACATAAGCACATCATCGCCGATTTCCGTTGTCTCGCCGATAACCACACCCATTCCATGGTCGATAAAAAATCTGCGCCCGAGCTTTGCCCCGGGGTGAATTTCCACGCCGGTCAGAAAACGGGAAATGTGGGAAATCAGGCGGGCTAAATTTTTCCATCCGTGCCTCCAGAAAAAATGGGCGGCGCGGTGCATCCAGATAGCGTGCAGCCCCGGATAGCAAAGGATTACCTCCATTACGGTTCTGGCTGCCGGGTCTTCACGAAACGCTGTGCGAATATCCTCGGCTATTCTTTTAAACATCTTCATCATCTCCTTTGTCAACTTCTATCTGTCAACTGTGAACCGTCAACTGTGAACTAATTTTACCTCTCCCCAGGCCCCAATCCTCTCGCCAATAATAATCACCACGCCTTTAATTTCCGCTGTATCTTCGGCAACGCTTAATGTCTTTTCCACATCGCTTTCCGACTTAACCATATTTGCCAAACGCGTAGCCCAGGCATCGGCTAAAATGGCGCAATGGGAAACGACCACTGCGGCATCGGCCTTGCCAAAGCTCAAAGAAGGCCCTACCGTGGCGCTGGAAGTGCAAATTCCCCAACAGTCCTTTGAAGGCGCAATCTCCAAGGCCAATTTTCCTGTATAAGGGGATTTTCCGGCAAAGATACCCACTTTTCTAATTCTATCGGTTTTCATAAAGATATCTCCGCCGTTCTCCACAATTACCTGCGAAGAATATTTGAGCAACTCTCTGCCCACATACTCGGCAATGGCTCCCGCCACTGCGGCCATCGGCCCTACGCCGGCAGAAAAAGAAGCCTTTGCCATATCCCGCACAATGTCCGCAGCTTCAGCCTCTACCGAATAAGGTTCAAGAGAGCCGGCAAACTCGGGCTTCTTACGAATATAATCCTGAATAAACCCGCGCAGGCAGCCCAGGCACTGCCGGGCCTGCCCCGTTAGATAAGCTTTATTAGCTTTACTATCTAACGGGGCCTGAGAATTGAGAAACTTATCTGCGCGAATAAACAGGTCGCTCTCCTGCATCTTCACGGAAAAACTTACCAGGTCCTTATCTTCAACCCAATTGCGGTATGCGCAGATTTGTTCCATTCAAATCAAAATAATATCTCGATGGCCTTGTAAGGGCAGACAGGCACGCAAAGGCCGCACATAATACATTTCTTATTGTCAAAGGAAACAGTCATTGTCTCGCGGTCTAATGATAACGCTCCCGTAGGGCAGATAGGTATGCAGGCAGTGCAATGGTCGCATTTTTCCTTAAGCCATTTTACATCCTGGGCTACCGGCTGAATCCTTACGCCCAGCCCCGAAAGGTATTTTATTCCCTTATCTATGGCGGACTTCTCCCCGCTCATCTCTATTACCAGCCTTCCTTCCTCATCCGGGGTAACATTAGCCCGCAGAATATTGACCATCAGCTCGTAATCCTTAATCAGATGATAAGTAATCGGCTGTTCCAGGAGTTCCCGGGGAAAAGTCAAGACTAATCGTTTTTTGGTCATCGTTTCTTACCCTCTTTTTTTTAACAGGTTTCTATCTTTTTTAAACATTATTACAAATGCCGTAACAAGCTTGGGGTCAAATTGCGTGCCGCTGCACCTTTCCAGCTCCGCGAGGGCATCAATGGAGCTAAGCGCGTGGCGGTAAGACCTCTCGGCAGTCATTGCCGCATAGGCATCGGCAACGCCAAGAATCCGCGCATACAAAGGAATCTCTTCTCCTTTTAAATGGTCGGGATATCCTTTCCCATCGTAACGTTCATGATGATGGCGCACTGTTGACTGTTCAATGTGTAAAATCTGAAGCGGCTCAAGGAACTGCTCGCCGATCTGGGAGTGCCTTTTAATCTCTACCCACTCCTGGGGAGTAAGCTTGCCCGGCTTATTCAGAATAACCTCGGCTATTCCCACCTTGCCGATATCGTGCAGAAGCGCGCTCTGCTTAATTACCTCCTGTTCATCCACAGATAATTTCAACTCTCGAGCCAGTTTTACTGCATATTTACTTACCTCTTTGGAATGTTCCCGCGTATAAAGGTCTCTGGCTTCTAAAATTTTATTCAGCACCTTTAAGCTGGCTAAGTAATTTTTAGTAATTATATCTTCATTCGAAGGCAGTCCCCTTGCGACTTTATCCTTGCGCGAAAGGCTCTTGGCAATAGTAGACCTCACATAATAAAAGTTAAGCGGCTTAGCGATAAAATTATCTGCCCCCAACTTTAAGGCTTCAACAGCAGTCTTATGTGTGCCGGCTCCGGTAATCATAATAACAGGTAAAGTAGCATTATACCGCTTAATCTTTCTGAGCACTTCTATTCCGTCCATATCCGGCAATGACCCATCCAGAACTACTAAGGCAGGATGAACCTCCTTTACTATTTTTAAACATTCTTTTCCGCAATCCACGGTTAAGACTTCATAACTGCCTTTGAGCACTATGCGAAAGGATTCTCTTATTCCCTGCTCGCCATCCGCTATCAATATCTGCTTTTTCTTTTTCATTTTGCCGCCTCCCTAATTTTGCTATATGCGGTTGCCCTGCTAACCTTTGCCATACATATTTCATATTATATATTCACCTCTATCTACAATCGCTTCATATCCTGATACAATTATACGCCATAATCGCTTCA
>CAZPSS010000011.1:3993-14525 GCA_964589565.1 uncultured Planctomycetia bacterium | reverse complement strand
CCGCGAAGGCGGGCATACCGTAGGGGCAGGGGTAATTAGCGAGATAATAGCGTAACGATGCAAGAGCAAATTATACTGGCGTGCACAGTTTGTAAAAGACACAACTACAGTTCTACAAAAAATAAACGCAATGTTTCGGGAAAGATAGAACTGAGTAAGTTTTGCAAGTTTTGCCGCAAACACACTAAACACAAAGAAACCAAATAAGTCGTAAGTCGTAAGTCGTAAGTCGTAAGCTTACAACTTACAACTTACAACTTACAACTTACAACTTATAACTAATTAAAGGCCTGTAGCTCTAATTGGCTAGAGCGGCGGTCTCCAAATCCGCATGTTGGGGGTTCGAATCCCTCCAGGCCTGCCAGCTTTTGCGAAGCAAAAGCTGGTCCTGAGGGAGTGTAATAATGCGACGAGTAGGAGCATTATAGCGAAGCGAAGGACCTAACGAGTTATAAACAATGATAAAAAAGCTGACCAGATTCTTTAATGAAGTTAAAACCGAGATGAAGAAGGTTTCCTGGTCAACAAAAAAAGAGCTTATAAGCTCTACGTGGATCGTAATTATCTCGGTATTTTTGCTTAGCGTTTTTATCGGCATAGTGGATTTTATTATTTCCCGGAGTATAAATTTAGTAATAAGATAAGAACAATGGCTAAAAGGTGGTACGTAATTCATACCCAGACAGGACACGAAGAAAAAATAAAGCTCAATATCGAAAAACGGGCGAAAGAAGGTTCTCTGCAGGAGTTTATTTCACAAATCCTGATTCCGACTGAAAAAGTTTCCGAAGTAAAATCCGGAAAGAAGAAAATTTCTTTTAGAAAATTTTTTCCGGGCTATGTCTTGATAGAAATGGAGTTGACCGATAAACTCTGGCATCTAATTAAAATTACTCCGGGCGTAACAGGTTTTATCGGTCCCAGAGCCAGGCCCCAGGCCCTAAAAGAGCAGGAAGTAAAAACTATTCTCCGTCAGGCTGAAGAAAAAAAAGAGAAACCCACTCCCAAAGTAATATTTGACAAAGGCGAAGGAATCAGGGTGATTAACGGGCCTTTTACTAATTTCAACGGTGTTGTGGAAGAGTTAAATCCTAATAAAGGCAAATTGAAAGTATCGGTTTCTATCTTTGGCAGAGCTACACCTGTTGAGCTTGAGTATTGGCAGGTAGAAAAGATCTAATTGCTAAATTGCTGCATTGTCAAATTGTTTTATTGTAATTTTCAATTTAACCATTTAACAATTTAAAAAATGGCAAAGAAAGTTAAGGCAATAATAAAGTTATATTGTCCTGCCGGGCAGGCAAACCCCGCTCCTCCTATTGGGCCCGCTCTTGGTCAACACGGCCTTAAGATTATGGAATTTTGCAAGGCCTTCAATGAAAAGACCAAAGGCAAAGAAGGGCTCATTTTGCCCGTAGTCATTACGGCATATGAGGACCGAACCTTTAATTTCGTCATTAAGAGCCCTGCCGGCGCTATGCTTTTAAAGCAAGCTGCCAATATTGCAAAGGCCTCAGGGATGGCCGGACGCGAAAAAGCAGGAGCTGTTACCAAAGCAGAGATTAAAGAGATTGCCAAAACAAAGTTAGAAGATTTAAACTCTGCCGATATAGAGAAAGCAATAAAGACTATAGAAGGTACCGCAAAGAGTATGGGTATCGTGGTTGTGGAGACAGACCAGGAAAAACAAAAGATACTCGCAGAGGTGCAGGAAAAAGTCGTTGCAGAAGAAAAAACCGAAGCTCCGGCAAAAGCGCAAGCGCAGGAGAACAAAAAAACAGAAGCCCGGGATGAGAAAAGTAAGTAAAAGACTAAAGAAATGCTTTGAAGCAGTAAAGAAAGATAATTCCTATAGTTTGGAAGAAGCCGTATCTATCCTTAAGAATATGCTGCATCCTAAATTTGACGAAACGGTAGAGTTGGCCTGCAAATTGAATATTGACCCCAAAAACTCCGACCAGATCGTCAGAGGAGCAACGATCCTGCCGCACGGCTTGGGTAAAAAGGTCAGGGTTTGTGTGTTTTGTAAAGGAGAAGATATAAAAAAAGCCGGGGATGCGGGCGCGGATTTTGCGGGAAGCTCCGAGCTTATCGAGAAGATTAAAAATGGATGGCTGGACTTTGACAAATCCGCAGCTACTGCTGAAATGATGAAGGAAGTAGCTCAGTTGGGAAAAGTCCTTGGGCCCAGGGGTTTAATGCCCAGTCCAAAAGCAGGTACGGTAGGTCCGGATATTGCGCGAATTGTTAAGGAGTTAAAGAGCGGCAAAGTGCAATTCAAAACAGACAAGACTGCAAATATTCATTCTGCCGCAGGAAAAGTATCTTTTTCTGTGCAGCAGATTTGTGAAAATACATCAGCATTAATTAAAGCTATTCTTGCTGCGCGCCCTGCGGCGGTCAAAGGCCGCTATATAAAAAATATAACTATTACCAGCACTATGGGCCCGGCAATAAAGTTGGATGCCGGCAAGTTAGGCGTATAAATGAAAAAAATAGGGATAGGAAGGGAATGTAAGCAATTAATGGCCGAGAAGGTAAAAGAAAGATTAGAGCAGGCATCCGAGCTTTTTATAACCTCTTTTAATACCATGGCTGTTTCCGAACAAGACACCTTAAGGCGCAAACTTAAGCAGATTGATGCCTCCCTTTTTGTAGTGAAAAATCGCCTTGCCAAACAGGCATTCCGGCAATTAAAGTTAGAAGAGTTAACTCCGTTAATGAAAGGTTTAACAGCAATTTCTTTAGGAGGGCGCGATACCCTTTCTGTATCTAAGACTTTAGTGGATTTTGCCGCAAGCCAAGAAAATTTTAAAATTATGGGAGCTTATGTTGATAGGCAAATTCTCGACTCAGGCTGGGTAAAGAAATTAGCGAGTATCCCTTCTAAAGAAGCACTTTTTGCTCAAATAGTTTACGGATTTAAATCGCCCATTCAGGGCTTGGTAAATTCCTTATCCGCAGCCATAAGAAACTTTGTTGTAGTGCTGGATAAGATACGTGAGAAGAAAAAGGACGGAGGATAAAATGACGGAAGAAAAAAAGGTAGAGCAGCAGGTTCAAGTAAAGGAGCAGCAAAAAGAGGCGGTATCTAAAGATAAGCCGGAGCCAAAACTTTCTAAGCAGGCTAAAGAGCTCCTTAAGACGATCGAAGAGATGAGCGTCTTGGAATTATCGACTTTAGTGCAGGCACTGGAAGATAGATTCGGCGTTTCTGCCAGTATGCCGTTTATGGCAGCGGGTGCGGTTGGCGCTGCTTCGGGCGCAGGCGCGGGGGCACAACAGGAAGAGAAAACTACTTTTACCGCTGAACTAAGTAAGGTTGGCGCCAATAAGATTCAGGTAATCAAGGAGATTCGCGCAATTACCAGCCTGGGTTTAAAGGAAGCAAAAGAGTTAGTAGATTCAGCGCCCAAGCCGATTAAGCAGGACATTGCTAAGGAAGAAGCCGAAGAAATCAAGAAGAAACTCACCGCTGTGGGAGCGACAGTCGAACTTAAATAAGGAGTTTTAAGAATGGCACAAAGGGTAAGCTTTGGCAGGTTGCCTCAAGTTATGGATTTGCCTAACTTAATTGAGGTTCAAGTCAGTTCCTTTGCCGACTTCTTGCAAATGGATAAACCTAAAAGTAAAAGAGAAAGAAAAGGCCTGCAGGAAGTATTTAAAAGTGTGTTTCCCATAGAGAGTTCCGATAAAATTTACAGGCTTGAATTTGTAGATTATTCCTTAGCCAGTCCCAAGTATGAAGTAGAAGAGTGCCTCAGGCTCGGCGTAAGCTACGCCGCTCCTTTAAAATTAACCTTGCGCCTCAAATCTAAAACGGAGCTCAAGGAGCAAGAGGTCTATCTGGGAGACCTGCCCTTGATGACCAAGACCGGTTCATTTATAATTAACGGAGATGAAAGGGTGATAGTTAGCCAGCTGCATCGTTCACCGGGGATATCTTTTGGAGAAGTTATTCATCCCAGCGGAAAAAGGCTAATGTCTTGCCGTCTTATACCATATCGGGGAGCCTGGTTAGAGTTTGAATTTGATATCAATGATACGCTTTATGCGGTGATTGACCGAAAAAAGAAGGTTTTAGGCACGGTTTTGTTGAAGGCCTTTGGTTGCGAGAAGAACGAAGATATCTTAACAAGTTTTTGCGGAACAGAAGGAATTAGCCCCGTTAATTTGAGTACCTTGCGTAAGGTGGCCGGGCGAAAGCTTGCCTGTTCAATCGCAAACCCTGCAACAGGACAAATCCTGGCCGAACAATTCGAAGAACTTAACGAAGGATTGATTAAAGAGCTGGGGGCTTCCCGTATTGATAAGCTCTTCCTCTTAAAGAAGGATTCTTCCGAAATCTTAAATACTCTTAGAAAAGACCGCATCCAGACGAAAGAGGAAGCTTATCTTGAAATATATCGAAAGATAAGGCCGGCGGATCCGGCTACGCCTGAGGCGGCTTTTTCTTTAATAGAAAGACTGTTCTTTGACCCAAAGAGATATGACTTGGGCAAAGTGGGCAGATATATTTTAAACAGGAAATTAAACTTAAAGCGCAGCATAGATAACCGCTTGTTGGATTTAGAGACCTTAACTTTTGCAATAAAGGCCTTAATCGATTTAAAGAACGGCCTTGGCAAGGTAGATGATATCGACCATTTAGGCAACCGCAGAGTCCGCACCGTGGCCGAGCTTCTGCAAAATCAATTTCGCATAGGTTTAGCAAGGCTAGAGCGGACCGTCAGGGATAGAATGGCCATATATGAGTTAGAGAATATGGTGCCGCATAGCCTGGTTAATTCAAAGCTCGTTTCTGCAGTGATTAAAGACTTTTTTGCCCGCAGTCAGCTTTCTCAATTTATGGACCAAACCAATCCTTTGGCAGAATTAACTCATAAAAGACGGCTCAGCGCTCTTGGTCCCGGTGGTTTAAGCAGGGAAAGGGCAGGTTTTGAAGTGCGCGATGTGCATTATTCGCACTATGGCAGGATTTGTCCGATTGAAACCCCTGAAGGACCTAATATCGGTTTGATCGCTTCTATGAGCACTTATGCCCGGGTAAATGAATTCGGTTTCTTAGAGACCCCGTACAGAAAAGTGGTTAACGGAAAAGTTACCGATAAAATAGAATATTTGTCTGCCGATAAAGAGGACAAGAAAATTGTTGCCCAGGCAAATGAGCCCTTAGACAAACGAGGGCATTTCTTGAATGAACTGATAGCTTGCCGCTTCCATGGCGATTTTCCCAAGATGCCCAGAAATAAGGTTGAATATATGGACATCGCACCCTGTCAGCTGGTGAGCGTAGCCGCTTCTTTAATTCCTTTTTTAGAGCACGACGATGCCAACCGTGCTTTGATGGGTTCAAATATGCAACGGCAGGCTGTGCCTCTGCTATCGCCGGAGCCTCCTTTGATCGGAACAGGCCTGGAAAGGCGGGTGGCTTGTGATTCGGGTGCGGTGCTGTTGGCGGAATCAGCGGGTATAGTTAAACATATTCAGGCAGATAAGATTATTATCGATAACATAACATATAAGTTGAAGAAATTTGCCCGCAGTAACGCCAATACCTGTATTAATCAAAGGCCGCTGGTGGAAATAGGCCAGAAGGTAAAAACAGGGCAGGTTATTGCCGATGGAACGGCTACCAGCGGCGGAGAATTAGCCTTGGGCCGCAATGTGTTAGTGGCTTTTATGCCCTGGCGCGGTTATAACTTTGAAGACGCCATCCTAATTAGTGAACGGATAATAAAAGACGATCTTTACACTTCCATCCATATCGAAGAGTTTGAAATTGAAGCCAGAAATACAAAGCTGGGAGATGAAGAGATTACCATGGATATTCCCAATGTAGGGGAGGATGCCCTTCGCAATTTAAGCGCCAACGGAATTATCCGTATCGGCGCAGAAGTCACACCCGGCGATATCCTGGCGGGAAAGATCTCCCCTAAAAGCGAAACAGAGTTGTCTCCTGAGGAGAAGCTCTTGCGCGCTATCTTTGGCGAAAAAGCCGGCAATGTCCGCGATGCCTCTTTGACCGTTCCTCCGGGCATAGAAGGCATAGTTGTGGATACGCAAGTTTTTTCCCGTAAGGAGGCGCGAGGCAGGTCTAAGCAGGAAATTGAGAACGAGCTTAAACAAATTAAGGAAATAAAAAGATATTACCAGAACCAGATAAAAGAAGTAAAAAAAGAGAAAGCGCAAAAAATCTCCAGGATGCTGCTGGGACAGATAGTTGCCAAGGATATTGCCGACACAAAGAACGCAAAGAGAATAATTGCCCAGGGAAAGGCTCTAACCGCCGACAATATCGCTAAACTTAAACCAAAAGATTTTCCCAAAATTAAACTCGCCAATTCCCTGCGCCAGGAGCAGATTAAAAAAACTTTAGAATTCTTTAATGACCGAATAGATAATTTAGTTTATGAGCAGGATAGAGAAATAGATAAGGTTAAAAGAGGCGATGAGCTGCCTCCGGGAGTGTTAAAGAAGGTTATAGTATATGTGGCTACAAAAAGGAGGCTTTCTGTCGGAGACAAGGTTGCCGGCCGGCACGGGAATAAAGGGGTAGTTGCCAAGATTTTGCCTGAGGAGGATATGCCTTTTTTGCCTGATGGAACAGCGGTAGATTTGGTGCTTAATCCTTTAGGAGTGCCTTCGCGGATGAATGTCGGCCAGCTTTTGGAAACCCAGTTAGGATGGGCAGCAAAGGTTCTCGGGTTCTCAGTTGCCTCTCCGGTTTTTGATGGAGCGGGGGAGAAGCAAATAAAAGAGCAAATGAAAAAAGCGGGACTTCCTGAAGACGGGAAAATAAAAATTTATGACGGCTGGACAGGCCGGCCTTTCGACCAAAGAGTAACAGTGGGTTATATATATATGATGAAACTGATTCATCTGGTTGATGATAAAATCCATGCCCGTTCTATCGGCCCTTATTCTTTAGTAACGCAGCAGCCTTTGGGGGGAAAGGCCCAGTTTGGCGGGCAGAGGTTTGGCGAAATGGAAGTATGGGCACTGGAGGCCTATGGCGCTGCCTGTACATTGCAGGAACTGCTCACGGTTAAAAGCGACGATGTTATCGGCCGAACCAAAGTTTACGAGGCAATCGTCAAAGGGGAAAATGTCTTTCAACCTGGGACCCCTGAATCGCTGAATGTCTTAATAAAGGAACTGCAGGGTTTAGGGCTAAATGTAATTCTCGAAAGAAAGAAAGAAAAGGACGCACCCGGCGGACCTAAAAAAGAGCAGGCCCCAAAAAAAGGTAAAAAGGAGTTGAGGTAATGGAGGATGTCAATAGTTTTGACGCCATATCCGTAAGGATTGCTTCACCGGAGATCATTCGCTCCTGGTCTCGCGGAGAAGTAAAAAAGCCGGAAACCATCAATTATAGAACTTTTCGGCCGGAAAAAGACGGCCTGTTTTGCGAAAAAATCTTCGGCCCGACTCGTGACTGGGAATGTGCCTGCGGCAAATACAAGCGGATAAAATATAAAGGCATTATTTGTGACCGCTGCGGCGTAGAGGTAACCCGTTCCAACGTCCGGCGCGTGATTATGGGCCATATTGAGCTGGCAACTCCTGTTTCTCATGTATGGTTTTTTAAGGCTGCCCCCAGCCGGATAGCTACTATTCTGGATATACCTATTAGAAACATGGAGAGAGTGCTGTATTACGAAGAATATATAGTTACCGATCCGGGCACAACATCTCTCAAGAAAAAACAACTCTTAAGCGATGAGGAATACCATGGTTATCTGGAAAAATATGGCCGAAATTTCTCTGCCGGCATGGGCGCAGAGGCCATTCGCGATTTACTCAAAGAAATAGAAATAGATGCTATCATAGCTAAACTGAATAGAGAAATCGCTAAATCCAAAACTGCTTTTGGGCAGAAAAAGACCCTCAAGACCCTGCGCGTCTTAGAGGCATTTAAGAAATCCGGCAACCGTCCGGAATGGATGATTCTGGAAGTGTTGCCGGTTATTCCGCCGGACCTGAGGCCTCTGGTTCCCTTAGACGGAGGAAGGTTTGCTACCAGCGACCTGAATGATTTATATCGCCGGGTAATTAACAGAAACAACCGCCTGAAAAAACTTATAGAATTAAAGGCGCCCGAAATAATTATTAGAAATGAGAAAAGGATGCTCCAGGAGGCAGTCGATGCACTTTTAGATAACGGCCGGCATGGACGGGCGGTTTTAGGCCCGGGCAACCGTCCGCTTAAGTCTTTAAGCGATATGCTTAAAGGAAAACAGGGAAGATTCCGCCAGAATTTATTAGGAAAAAGGGTCGACTATTCGGGAAGATCGGTAATTGTCATCGGCCCTGAGCTTAAACTTCATCAATGCGGATTGCCTAAAAGTATGGCCCTGGAGCTTTTTGAGCCTTTTATAATTCGCAAACTAAAGGAACGAGGCCTGGTGCACACTATCAAAAGCGCCAAAAGAATGGTAGAGAAGGCAAGGCTTGAAGTCTGGGATATACTGGATGAAGTAATAAAAGACCATCCGGTTTTACTTAATCGTGCACCCACCCTGCACAGATTAGGCATTCAGGCCTTTTATCCGGTTCTTATAGAAGGAAAGGCCATTAAAATTCACCCCTTGGTGTGCGCAGCTTTTAATGCCGATTTTGACGGCGACCAGATGGCCGTCCATGTGCCGCTTTCCTTAGAAGCTCAAATGGAATCCCGCTTAATTATACTTGCTACCAATAATATTTTTTCTCCTGCCAACGGAAAACCCCTCGCTACCCCTTCTCAGGATATCGTCTTAGGTTGCTATTATTTGACTAAAGAGAAGCCAAGGCTGGGTACTTACAAAAGGGTGATGAGTTCTGCGGAGGAAGTAGTTGTAGCTTATCAGGACGCAGAGCTCGAGCTTCATGTTAAAATAAAGGTAAAAATTGGTAACGAAATCGTAGAGACAACCACAGGAAGAGTGCTGTTTAATCAACTCTTGCCCGAAGGTATGCCTTTTGTGAACCAAACGATGAATAAGTCAAAAATAAGCGAGGTTATTTCTGATTGTTATCGAAGATTTGGCCTGCACCAGTGTATTTTGCTTTTGGATAGATTAAAAACAGCCGGTTTTGAGCAGGCAACTACGGCCGGTATTTCTATTTCTGTTGAAGAGATAAGGATACCTGTGCAAAAGGAACAGATTCTTAAGAAGGCAAAAGAAGAGGTCTCGGGCGTAGAAGACCAGTACAGAAACGGCTTGATTACCGATGGAGAAAGATACAATAAGATAATTGACATCTGGACCAAAACCACGGATAAGATTTCCAATTTAATCTTTGAAGAGCTTGACCCTTTCAATCCTATTTTTATGATGGCTGACTCGGGCGCCCGGGGTTCGCAACAACAGATCCGGCAGTTAGCCGGCATCAGAGGCTTGATGGCCAAACCCTCGGGAGAGATTATCGAAAGCCCTATTACCGCAAATTTTAGAGAAGGCCTGACAGTGCTGGAATATTTTATTTCAACCCACGGAGCAAGGAAAGGTTTAGCGGATACGGCTCTTAAGACGGCCGACTCAGGTTATCTGACGCGAAGGCTCGTAGATGTAGCCCAGGATGTAACTGTCACTGAATATGACTGCGGCACCTTAAACGGAATTTTAATCGCAGCGATTGTGGAAGGCGATGAAGTAGTAGTTCCGCTTGAGGAGAGAATTGTGGGCAGGGTTGCATTGGATAATATCGTTGATGTAGTCAGCGATAAGGTAATTGTCGAGGCAAACCAGGAGATTAGCGAAATTAAGGCACAGGAAATTGAGAAGGCAGGCATTGAAAAAATCCGCATCAGAAGCGTTCTGACCTGTGAGGCAAAAAGAGGCGTTTGCGTTAAATGTTACGGAAGAAACCTGGGGACAGCAAAGCTGGTAGAATTAGGCGAAGCGGTAGGTGTCGTTGCCGCTCAGTCCATAGGTGAACCCGGAACACAACTTACAATGAGAACCTTTCATATCGGCGGCACCGCCAGCCGTGTTGTGGAACAATCCTTCATCAAGGCCAAACACAAGGGGCTGGTTAAATATATAAACTTGAAAACGATGCAAACTCAAAAAGGCGAGGAATATTTATCCTTAAGCAGAAACGGCCAGGTGCTTATTTGTGATGATGCTGGCCGGGAGTTAGAAAGACATATTGTTCCTTCGGGGGCAATCATTAGCGCGGCTGAAGGAAAAACCGTAGATAAGGAAAAAATCTTCGTTCGCTGGAACCCTTATATTTCGCCGATTATCGCAGAGCTTGGCGGGACGGTTAAATTTGAGGATATAATCGAAGAGAAGACCGTAAAGAAAGAGCTGGATGTAACCACAGGCCTTTATGAAAGAGTAATTATCGACCATAAAGGAGAATATCATCCTCAAATTGTGATTCTCAACGATAAAAAAGAAGTGCTGGCCATATATACTATTCCTGCCGGCGCGCATATTGTAGTAAAAGACGGGCAAAAGATACAGGCGGGCACTATTCTGGCTAAAACCCCGCGCAAGATTACCAAAACTACAGATATTACCGGAGGCCTGCCCCGCGTA
>CAZPSS010000011.1:0-3983 GCA_964589565.1 uncultured Planctomycetia bacterium | reverse complement strand
GGAACTGTTTGAGTCCAGAAGGCCAAAAGACCCAGCGATTATCAGCGAAATCGACGGAACGGTAGAATTTAGCACAACCAAAAAAGGGCAGAGAGAGATAATTGTTACTTCTTCCAGTGGAATGAAAAAGGAATACGCCATTCCGCACGGAAAGCATCTTAATGTTTATAAAGGCGATAAAGTCGTATCGGGACAGAAACTGGTCGACGGCCCCATTGTCCCTCAGGATATTTTGCGTGTTTTAGGAGACAAAAAACTGCAGGAATATCTTGTAAATGAAATTCAGGAAGTTTACCGGCTCCAGGGGGTAAAAATTAACGATAAACACATCGAGGTCATTGTCAGGCAGATGCTCAGGAAGGTAAGAATAGAAGACCCCGGAGATACCGACTTTCTTACGGATATGCAGATAGATAAGTTTAAATTTCAAGAGGAAAACGAAAGAGTAATCAAGAAAGGAAAAAAGCCCGCTCAGGCAAAACCTATTCTTTTAGGAATTACCAAGGCTTCCCTGAGTATGGAGAGCTTCATAGCGGCGGCCAGCTTTCAAGAGACGACAAGGGTTTTGACTGATGCCGCAGCCAGTGGAAGATGTGATGAATTATTGGGCCTGAAAGAGAATGTGATTATGGGCCATTTAATCCCTGCAGGTACCGGTTTCAGGGCCTATCGCAATATTGAGGTTGTCAAAGAAGGAACCGCGGAAGCAACGCGGAACTACACGCCGAACCACGCGGAAATTCAGCGTAGTTCAGCGTAAAGTTCTGCGCCAGTTCAGCGCTTCGAGGAGCCGAAGGCGAGGAGAAGATGCCGACGATCAGTCAATTGATTCGTAAAGGAAGGAAGAAATTTAAGAAAAAGAGCAAATCGCCCGCTTTAAAGAGTTGCCCTCAAAAACGAGGTGTCTGCGTTCAGGTTAAGACTCAAACTCCGAAAAAACCAAATTCCGCTTTGCGTAAGGTTGCCCGGGTGAGATTAGCCAGAGGCGTAGAAGTTACAGCTTATATACCCGGAGAGGGGCATAATCTTCAGGAACATTCTATAGTGTTGGTGCGCGGAGGCAGAGTAAAAGATTTGCCCGGTGTGAGATATCACATAGTCAGAGGTACCGTGGACTGCGCAGGTGTTGCGGATAGGAAGAAGTCGCGTTCTAAGTATGGGGCGAAACGCCCTAAAGGTTAAAGACCGTCATTGCGAGCCCCGAAGGGGCGAAGCAATCCCAAAATTAGAGATTGCTTCCCCCTGCTAATTCACTTCGTGAATTAAAGCGCTGGGGGCAGGCGTCGCTTCGCTCCTCGCAATGACAAAAAGAGAGAACAATGAGACGGAGAAGAAGAGAAAAAAGAGAAGTTACGCTGGATTTGCAATATAACAGTAAACTGGTCGCAGAACTGATTAATATGGTTATGGTTAAGGGCAAGAAGTCCGTGGCGCAAAGGATAGTTTACAAGGCTTTAGAAACTGTAAAGGAGCGTACAGATGCGCAGGATGCTCTATCACTTCTAACAAAGGCCGTGGAAAACGTCCGGCCTTTGCTGGAAGTGAAGTCCCGCCGAGTAGGGGGAGCGACTTATCAAGTTCCCATAGAAGTTAAACCCGGGCGCGGCATTACGTTGGCCCTTCGCTGGATTAGAGATTACGCGCGGTCCAGAAAAGGAAAACCAATGCAGGAAAAATTGGCTCAGGAGATTATTGACGCCTACAAAGGCGCCGGAAGTGCCGTAAAAAAGAAGGAAGATACCCATAAAATGGCTGAAGCCAATAAAGCCTTCGCACATTACAGATGGTAATATTTAGTTCACAGTTCACAGTTCACAGTTCACAGTATGAAAACATTATTAGAAGCAGATAAGATGGAAAAGTTCGATTTAAAGAAGACCAGAAATATCGGAGTCATTGCTCATATCGATGCCGGAAAGACCACCACTACCGAGAGGATTCTTTATTTCAGCGGCAAAATATACAAGGTAGGCGCGGTCGACGAAGGCACCGCTACTATGGACTGGATGGAGCAAGAGCAGGAAAGAGGCATTACTATTACTTCCGCAAGCACAACCTGTTTCTGGAAAGACACCAGAATTAATATAATCGATACCCCCGGGCATGTTGATTTTACTGCTGAAGTAGAAAGGTCTTTAAAAGTCCTTGACGGGGCAGTGGTTGTTTTCTGCGGCGTAGGTGGAGTTGAGCCCCAGAGTGAGACTGTCTGGCGTCAGGCAGACAAGTATAAGGTGCCGCGCATTGCCTTTGTAAATAAAATGGATAGGGTAGGCAGTGACTTCTTTGCCGTTTGCAGGCAGATGAAAGAAAAATTAGGGGCAAACCCTTTAGTTTTACAGATACCCATCGGCAGCGAAAGCCAGTTTAAGGGTATGATTGATTTGGTGGAGTCAAAAGCCGTCATTTACAACGACGAGTCAGGCAAGAAGTTCGAAGAAAGGGAAATCCCCAAAGAACTGAAACCCCTGGCCAGTAAATATCGCCTGGAGCTGATGGAAAAATTAGCCGAAGCCGATGAGGTTACTTTTGAGAAGTTTGTTCACGATATAGGGATAATGCCCGCCGAGTTAAAAGAATCTATCAAGCAGGCAACGACAAAAAACAAGATTGTGCCTGTATTTTGCGGCTCGTCTTTGAAGAATAAAGGCGTGCAGATGCTTATTGAGGCAATAGTAGATTATCTGCCCAGTCCTTTGGAGGCGCCGAAGATTAGGGCAGTGGATTCTCAGACAAAACTTTGGGAGCAAAGAAAACCCAGCGACGATGAATATTTATGCGCTCTCGCTTTTAAAGTAGTTTCCGATCCATATGTGGGGAAACTAACCTTTGTTAGAGTGTATTCCGGCGTAATTGAGTCGGGAACCAGTGTCTATAATGCCGGAAAAAGGATTAAAGAGCGCGTGGGCAAGATTGTGCAGATGCATGCCAATAAGCAGAATATAGTTGAGCGCATCCATGCAGGAGATATTGCCGCTTGCGTAGGTTTAAAAGAAACTACCACGGGAGATACTATCTGCGATGCGAATCACCCTTTACTTTTAGAAGAAATGCATTTTCCCCAGCCGGTCATTTCTATGTCTATCGAGCCAAAAACTAAAATGGACCAGGAAAAATTGAGCTTTGTTCTGCACCGCTTACAGGAAGAAGACCCCACATTTAAAGTTTCCTATAATAAAGAAACTGCGCAAACTATTATATCGGGAATGGGAGAGCTGCATTTGGAAATCCTGCTGGATAGGATGCTGCGGGAGTTTAAGGTTGCAGCAAAAGCAGGCAGGCCGCATGTCTCCTATAAAGAGACTATTCGCCACAAAGCTAAAACCGAAGCTAAATTTGTTCAGCAGACCGGGGGTAGAGGCCAATACGGCCATGTAGTTTTAGAAATCGCTCCTTCTGAGCGCAATAGCGGTATTGAAATTATAGACAAGATTAAAGGAGGGGCCATTCCCCGCGAGTTTATCCCCGCTATAAAAAAAGGGATAAATGAAAGCGCCCAAACGGGACCCTTAGCCGGCTATCCCGTAACGGATGTAGAGGTAAAGCTAATAGATGGTTCCTTTCACGAAGTCGACTCTTCGGAAATTGCTTTTAAGATGGCTGCATCTTTGGCTTTTAACGAGGGGTTAAAAAAAGCGAAATCGATTTTACTTGAACCGATAATGGACACCGAAGTAATTATTCCTGATGAGTACATGGGCGATGTTATCGGCGACCTTAATTCCCGCAGGGCCCAGATAAAGTCGATTACGCAAAGGGCGAACGCCAGAGTTGTCAGAGGCTTCACTCCCTTGGCGCAGATGTTTGGCTATGCTACAGCGCTGCGTTCTTTAACCCAGGGAAGAGGCACGTATACAATGGAGCCTTCCTTTTATGCGGAAGTGCCTTTGGATATATTGGAAAAGATAGTTGGGAAGTAAACAAGGAGGCTAAAATGGCTAAAGAGGTTTTCCAGCGCACTAAACCCCATATAAATGTCGGCACCA
>CAZPSS010000010.1:1406-15983 GCA_964589565.1 uncultured Planctomycetia bacterium | reverse complement strand
TATTTTCTGTGTAGCCGTCATTATATTGCATAGCAACTTCTACACTTACATCGTCTTTTTCGTTGGCAAAATATATTACCTTTTTGTGCAGAGAGGCCTTGTTCTTATTCAGATATTCCACAAAAGAGATAATGCCGCCGGAAAATTTAAACTCGCTGCGCTTCTCCCGGCTCTCGTCTTCCAGGACAATGCTGATGCCTTTATTTAAAAAGGCCAGCTCCCTTAAACGCTGGGAGAGAATGTCAAAGCTGAAGCGCTCCTTTTGCCCGAAGATAGCTTTATCCGGCTTAAAGGTAACGAGCGTTCCGCTTTTGGTGCTTTTACCTACCACGGTAAGTTTAGATGCGGTCCTGCCGCATTCATAGCGCTGGTGATAAACCTTGCCGTCCCGCTTAACTTCTACTTCCAGCCATTCCGAAAGCGCATTAACCACGCTTACGCCTACCCCATGCAAGCCGCCGGCAACTTTATAGACCCGGTGGTCAAATTTGCCTCCGGCGTGCAAAGTAGTCATTACCACTTCTACCGCCGGTTTTTTCTGCGTCTTGTGCATATCAACCGGGATGCCCCGGCCGTCGTCGCTTATGGTCACGGAATTGTCTGCGTGTACTGCAACGTGAATATTCTTACAGAACCCGGCCATTGCTTCGTCGATAGAATTGTCGCAGACCTCATAAACCAGATGATGCAGCCCCGCAGTTGAGATATCCCCGATATACATTGCCGGACGTTTGCGCACGGCATCGACGCCTTCTAAAACCTGAATGGTGCGGGCATCGTATTGATGCGGCTTTTCTGTTTCTGTCATCTGTTCTCCATGGGAAATTAAACCTTTCCTACCCTAAACTGTATTTTCTGAACTTTGTCTGCGCCTATTCTTTTCTGCAAGGCTTTTAGCAGTTTCTCCTTCTGGAGGTTGAGTTGATAAAACCAGGCCGAATCCTCCACAAAGACTAAAAGGGCTCCTTTTTTTAAGTTGGCCGGCCGTGTGCGCCGGGAAAAGTCTTTGCCGACAACCGAAGGCCATGCAGAAAGAATCCTGGATATGCCCTTTTCCTTCGCCTTGTCTAATTTTTCTACTACGCTTTTTAATACATCACCTATGGGTTGAGGCGTGCTTTTTCTCATCTTGTGGTATACGCTAAGATAACTGCATCGGTAAAATTATGTAGATATAGTTTTGCGCAGCTCTGATGATTCCCGGGCTTTCCGGGCCGGTTAATTCCAAACTAATATCCTGGTCTTTAATGTTCTTTAATACATCGATTAAATATTGCGGGTTAAACCCTACGGAAAACTCTTGTCCTTTGTGCTCGATATCTATTTCCTCTTTGGCTTCGCCCATATCCGGGCTGTTTTTAGAAAAGATCAGCTTATCTTTAAACAAGTCAAGTTTAATTGATTGTGAATCGGGGGAAGTTAAAATAGCGACTCTTTTTGCGGCCCAGAGAAATTTTTCCCGGTCGATGTTAATTCTACCCTTACCCTCTTTAGGGATTACCTGCTCATAGTCGGGGAATTCCCCCTCGATAAGGCGGGAGATGAGTACTATGTTATCAAATTGAAAAGAGATTTGATTTTCTCCAAAGATAATCTTTACTACTCCTTCATCGCCTAAACCGCGTGTTAATTCCTGAATCGCTTTTATGGGAATGATTACCTTTTTCTCAAACCCCTGCGGTAACTCAAATTCCTTCTCGATTAAAGCCAATCTTCTTCCATCGGTAGCTACAAACCTTATATTTTTACCTTTAGCTACAAAAAGGACTCCATTTAATATATATCTGGTTTCATCATGAGAAACCGCAAAAGAAGTTAAGTTCAACATATTTTTTAACAACTGTTGGTTTAAGGTAATGCTTTCTTTTTCGTGAAGTTTAGGCAGTTTAGGGAATTCCTCCTTAGGTAAACCCATTATCTTAAAGAAACATTTTTGCGATTCGATAGAAATGGAGTTATTTTTTCTTACGGTTATGTTTATTTCTCCGTCCGGCAAATCCCTTACAATATCGACAAATCTTTTCGAAGGAACAGTAATGCTTCCTTCTTCGTCAATTGTTGTGGGAGGAAAGGTGAGTGAAATTCCTACATCCAGGTCTGTAGCAGCCATATGCACTTTACCCTTTTGCGTCTCTATGAGAAAATTGGAAAGGATGGGTAAAGTTGCTTTTACAGAGACAACATTTTGTAATGTTTGAATTGCCTTCAATAACGGCCCTTTTGATGTTTTAATTTTCATCCACAACCTCCATTGATAGTGTTTACTGGTTATTTATTATACCATAAGAAAATAGTAGTCTTAGTAGTAAGCTTAGAGAAATAGTGGATAAGTTTATTAGCCGAGTAATTATAATAAGTAACAGCTATTGGAACCTGTGGATAAACTATGAATTTTATCCACAGGTTATCCACAGGTTTGCCTTAGCGTTTTTATCCACTTTTAATTTCTGTAGTCAGTCTATCAAACAAACCTTTTAATTTAGGGTCGTTTTTTAAGTCTTTTCGAATCTTCTCGTATGCATACAGGACCGTAGTATGGTCCCGCCCCCCGAAATATTCACCTATTTCCGGCAAGGAAGACTCAGTAAGGGTGCGGGCAAGATACATTGCAATCTGGCGGGGGTAAACTATTGCCCGGTTTCTTCTTCTCGCCTTTAAATCCAAGATGCGTATATCAAAATGCCCGGCTACTTTTTTTTGAATAGTATCAATAGAAACCCTCTTTTCTTCCAAGAGCATATCTTTTAAGACAGACCGCGCTAAATCAAGGGTAATCTTTTTATTGGTTATGGATGAATAGGCCGCTACCCGGATTAGCGCTCCTTCCAATTCGCGAATGTTTAACCTGACTTTATCGCCGATGAAAAAGATTACGTCATCAGGGACATCAATGTTGTTTTGCTCGATTTTCTTTTTCAGGATAGCGATGCGTGTTTCCAGGTCGGGGGCTTGAATGTCCGTGACCAAACCCCACTCAAAGCGGGAGACGAGCCTTTCTTCCAATGTAGGAATATCTTTCGGGGACCGGTCGCTGGAAAGCACAATCTGTTTATGGGCGTCGTAAAGGGTGTTAAAGGTGTGAAAGAACTCTTCCTGCGTTGCCTCTTTGCCGCCGATGAAGTGAATATCGTCTATTAGAAGGATATCAACATGACGATACCTGTCCCTGAACTCTGTAGTGGTGCGGTGCTGGATGGCGCTGATTAATTGATTGGTGAATTTTTCGCTGGAAATGTAGGTTACTTTGGACTGCCGGTTGTTATTTAAGGTGTAAGCGCCGATGGCCTGCATTAAGTGGGTTTTCCCCAACCCTACGCCTCCGTAGATAAATAAGGGATTGTAAGAACGGGCCGGAGACTCGGCAACTGCTAAAGAAGCAGCGTGAGCAAAGCGGTTGCTGGGCCCGACTACAAAATTGTCAAAGCTAAAGCGAGGGTTTAAATTGAATTGACCCGGAGCCCGATCTTGCTCTTTGGGAGAGGCGCGAAAGAACCAGCGTTTTGGCTTAGATTTTACCTGTTCCTGCTGCTTGGCGGCAGCGTCAACAGCGCCTGCGGCAGCGTCAACTATAACGAAGGCTACGGACACATCTTCTTTCTGGGTAGTTGATTTTAAGGTTTTTTCAATCAAGTCTAAATAATGCTCTTTTATCCAGGTCTGGAAAAACTTATTCGGAACTTCCAGGGTCAGAGTGTTTTGAGAGAAATCCTGCGGCTTTATCGGGCGAAACCAGGTATCCCAGGCTTGCTCTCCTTCACTTTCCTTAACTTTTTCCAGAATTTTAGACCAAATTTGTGTTGCCGCAGCATCCATAACTTATGTCCTCATTTATGCACAAGTTATCCACAGGATACAATTGTGTTTAGGTTGGTAATTATATCAAAGCAATTAGCCTTTTGCAAGAGATTTCTGAAAAACTGTAACATATAAGAAATCTCTTGCTAATTTTTACATTGCCGGTTTTTCAGGATCCATTCTTTCCAAAAAGGGTCCTCTATCTTAATCTTCTCGCCATTCTTTTTTACCAATGTACCTAATGCGATTAATTTGCTTACAACGCTGCCGGAAGTGCTGGCTGAGGTAATACCATATTTTCTTATAAATTCCTGTGAAGTGGGACTAAAGTCACCTGAGGCAATGCCTATAATGACTTTTCGTTCCGTATTGGTTAAACTGCTCCACCACCTGGAATAATCTGCGTGGTGTTCTGTTGTAATTTGGTCAACAGCTTTATTTATTATGCCCCTTGTAAGAATTTTTCCCTCGCTTAATATGTAGATTTCATGACACAATTGCTGGGTATAATGAGGGTGGCAGTTAGTAAATTTTAGAATGTCTTTTACAATTTTACAAGCATCTATTTTTTGTGAAGAGAATCTTTTTATGACAAAATCCGAGAATTCAGGCTCGGGTATCTTGTGCAGGGTAATGTGACGCCCAAAGTTATAGAAAGGATTTTTTTTGTTCTGGAATATTTCCCGTATCATACTCTCCCGGCTTCCTATGAAGATGTAAGCGATATTTTGGTGGTATTGAAATATCCCGCGCATTTTCCTCTCTAAGATAGGAGAAATCCTGCGTATTTCCTGAAATTCATCAAAGACAATTACGATCCTTTTTTTTATGTTTCCGGCAATTGTCTCAGGAAGCTGAAGGCTGTCTGATAAAAGCGAGGAGATGTTTCTCGTCTCTGCGCTGAAAGATACTGAGATTTCATTTGTTGTTGGCTGAATCTGAATATAAGGTTGTATCTTTAGATTCTTTAGGTGGTGTTTTATTTTTTCAAATTTACTTAAGGATAGGGCATTTCTAACATAGTAATTAGCCAGGTCTACTTCATCTGCAATCAGCTCCATGTTAATCCTAAAACCTTTTATCCCGCTGGCTTTCATTGCTTCATTCACAAGGCTGCTTTTACCGTAGCGGCGCGGACTCATCAGCACTATGTGCTGACCGGCTTTTATCTCAGAGATTATTTCTCTTATTTCGTTCTTCCGGTCAGTGAAATATTCTCCCGTCACTACATTACCAAATCTAAAGGGGTTCATCATAGGCCTCCAAGTCTTGTCATTACGATACATTTCGTAACGAAATGTATCGTAACATATATTACCCTGTTTGTCAACCCCTATTTTTCCATACCCCCAATCTCCATTAAAAGCCTCCGCCGAAGGCGAACCCTTGCCATCGAAAAAGGGGCCAGGCTCCTTTTTGTTAGCTTGTTAGCATATTATGGCATAACTTCAGTTCGGTGTTTTTGCGAAGCGGGCAAACAAATTGCAGCGAGTGGAGCAAAGACACCGAACTGAAGTTGCGTATATGGTCTATAACTTAATTAAGGTTTGACAAAAAGGCAGATTTTCCTGTAACCCACATATGATAATGTCCTATTTGGCACATTTAGAAATGTCCTAATCCAAAAGTGCTATAATGCCCAATTGGGAAGGAAGGAGGGCGTTATGCACGGAAAGGACATTATCACTATGAGCCAGAAGGAATTAAAGCGTTTACACATAATTCGCAAGGTATCAGATAAGAGATTAAAGCAGGTTGAGGCAGCAAAGATTTTGGGTTTATCTACAAAGCAAATAGGCAGGATAGCCCAGCGAGTACACAAGGAAGGCGATAAAGGAACAATACACAAGTCGCGCGGGAGGTCCTCAAATAGAGCATTGCCGCAGAGGCTAAAGGATAAAGTAATTAGGCTATATCGGCAGAGATATTACGATTTTGGTCCAACATTTGCGAATGAAAAGCTCTTTGAAATAAATAAGATAAAAATAGGCAATCAGACACTACGAAACTGGCTCATAGTGGATGGAGCCTGGCAGATTACGCGTAAGCACAGGAAACATAGACAATGGCGGCAGCGAAGGCACTCTTTTGGAGAAATGGAGCAGATCGACGGATCGCACCACGATTGGTTTGAAGACAGAGCTGGTGAATGTGTATTAATGGGGTATGTAGATGATGCTACGGGCAATATATTCGGCAACTTTTACGATTATGAAGGTACAAAGCCTGCCATGGATAGCTTTAAGCGTTATATTAAAAAATATGGTATACCGCAGAGCGTTTATCTGGATAAACACACTACATATAAGTCGACTAAGAAACCCTCAATAGAAGATGAGCTTAATAACACAAAGGCCTTAAGCCAGCTTGAAAGGGTGTTTAAAGAGCTTGAGGTTAATGTAATACATGCTAATTCGCCTCAAGCAAAAGGTAGGATAGAACGTTCTTTTAATACACATCAGGACAGGCTCATAAAAGAGATGCGCTTAAAGGGTATAAATACGATTAAAGAGGCTAACAAATTTTTACACAGCCACTATATTCCAAAGCATAACAGAAAATTTGCTATACCGGCTAAAAACAAGACTGATTTACATAGGCCAATAGCTAAAGGCCTTGATTTGAATAGGATATTTTCCATAAAAGAGGAAGCCACAGTGCGGAATGATTTTACTGTCAGATATAACAAGAAGCTCTATCAGATATTAGAGAATCCCGGAACTAAAAAAGTGGCAATAGAAGAACGGCTTAATGGAAAACTTCATATTTACTACAAAGATAAGCAACTTAAGTATAAACTAATAGATACAAAGCCGGAAAAGCCTAAGATAGAGTATAAGCCAAGGAAGGTGTATATTCCTCCAGCGGATCATCCTTTCAAGAGGCCCATGTATGAGAGAAGATATCCACATATTAACAGTTATCCACAAAAAGAAAAAGACGGCCAAAAAGAAAAAGAGCTGCTACTAGTTCATTAACAAAAACCGGACATTTCTAAATGTTTTAAAACCAGACATTTCTAAATGTGCTTGACAAAAGGCAGATTTTCCTTGACTTAAAAAAAATTTATGTTATAATTTTACGCAATCCATGAAAAAGACACTAAAGCCGAAAACTATTCTTAAAAGAAAAAGAAAACACGGATTCCGCCAGCGGATGTCGCAGCCCGGCGGCCGGGCTACTATTGCCCGCCGACGTCGAAAAGGCAAAAAGATTCTTACTCCATGAACCCCGCCCCTTCTGCTGACGAAGAGGCGCTACGAAGCAGAAAGGGCGGGATGAAGCCGGCCTTGAGCCTGACTAAACAGGAGAGACTCCGGGACAGCCGCCAATTCAAAGAAGTTTATAAATGGGGCCGCAGATTAAAGGGGCCCCATTTGGCTATTTTCTTTATGCCCAACAAGCTTAAGGCTAAGCGCCTGGGCCTGTCGGTGACAAAAAAACGATTTAGGTTGAGTGTCCGCCGTCAGTACATCCGGCGGCGCCTGCGTGAAGCCTACCGTCTGAATAAAATGCGGCTTGTGCCGGGATACGATATAGTAATCGCAGCCCTTGCCTTCAATAAGGACAAGGCTTCCTTAGAGGAGATAAAAAAGGAGTTCCTTGCGCTGGCGCAAAAAGCAGGACTATTGAAGAGATGAAAATTAATGTAAACCTGCCCGCCTTGAATAAATCTGGGCAGGCGGGTTGGACAACGGTGGCCGAGAAAACGCTTGTAAGAAGCGCAATTCTTGCCATTGATTTTTATCGTAACTTCTTATCGCGCCTGATGTTACCAAGATGTAGATTTATCCCAAGCTGTTCTGCCTACGCCCGGGAGGCGATTGAAAAAAAGGGGTTGTGGCGAGGGCTGGGAATGGCTTTAAGACGGCTTTTCCACTGTCATCCGTTTAGCCGGGCCTGTGTCTATGATCCTGTCAAATGAGGCCAATTGGAGATTGTTATGATGAGTAAAAGAGCGTTGATTGCCTTTTCTCTTTCCTTATTAGTGATAATAGGTTACAATCATTTAATGTCCAAGAAGTATCCTGCGCCTAAGTATGGCGAGCAAAACATGCTTGATGAAGCGATAAGCCAGCAAGAGAACATTGCGAACACAGCCGCGCAATCTCCTCCGGGATTGCTTCGCCGCGGAGTTTACCCTGAGCGAACTCAAAAGGCTCCTCGCAATGACGAAAAAGATTTTGTAGTAGAAACGGACCTGGTGAGATTAGTCATAACCTCAAGCGGCGCAGGGATTAAGAGCTGTCAACTTAAGAACTATCCCGAAGAGAAAATAAGCGCCGCCAGCATCCGAAAACAGCTTGACGAAATTGAGTTGAATATAGGACGCGCCTCTGAGGAGGCAAAAGAATTCCTCCTGCGCCAAAGAAGCAAATTAGAGGTCTCGCTGGGAAAGATGCAAGAGAAGCCGGAAATGGCGGAACTGGTCTCTTTGGCAGCCACAATTGAGGGTGATTTTTCTCCTGCGCTATTTTTGCCTGCCCACCCCGAATTTAGCCAGGCAAGATACCAATGTTCTCAAGATTTCCTGACCTTAAGCGAAAACCGTTCGTTTGGCCGGATGGAATTTATTTATACAGATTCCCATGGCCGAACGATAAAGAAAATATACTCCTTTTTTAACTCTAACTATAGCATAGAGTTAGAGATTGTTTTTTCCGGTTGGGACAGATCGGATTTGCCTGCCGATAGTTTTCTCTTGTTTAATGGGCCGGATATAGGTATGCCCCAGGCACAGCGCGGAAGAAGGACCTATGGATATGAAGGGCCGGTAAGCTGTTTCCAAAACGGCCAACAGAGCTGGGTGCAGAAAGAAAAGTATGGTCGGGATGAAAAAAATATCTTTATCCGGCGGGAACACAAAGGCAAAGGAGAAATACTCTGGACAGGCCTGGAAAATAAATATTTTTTAACCGCTCTTATCCCCTTGCAGCCGGCGCGAGCAGTAATTGTAGAAAAGAATAAATTCGGCGAGCAAAAAGTAGCTTTAACTGTGCCATGGGAAGGTTCAGGCTCATATAATTTTAAGCTGTATCTTGGCCCAAAAAAAGAAGAACGGTTAAAGGAAATTGGTGTAACCCTTGAAAAATCAATGGATTACGGCTTTTTCAGTCCGATTGCCCGCTTTATCTATCAAGCCCTGGTTTTCTTTTCCCGATGGACGCATAATTTTGGCTGGGCAATTGTGTTGCTGTGTTTAGCGGTAAAAGTAGTCTTTTACCCCCTTACCCACCATAGCTTTGAATCTATGCAAAAGATGCAGCTACAGATGAAAACTATCCAGCCGGAAATGAATGCATTGCGCGAGAAACTCAAAGATAACCCTCAAAAGTTAAATAAAGAGATTATGGGGCTTTATCGCAAAAGAGGCGTAAATCCCCTGGCCAGTTGCCAAAGCGGTTGTTTGCCTATGCTCTTACAGATGCCGGTTTTCTTCGCTCTTTATGCGGTATTGTATAATTCTATTGAATTACGCGGCGCGCCTTTCCTGGGTTGGATAAGCGACCTTTCCGCAAAAGACCCCCTATACATTTTGCCTGTTCTTATGGGCATAAGTATGTTTATACAACAAAAACTCACGGGAATGGCTGCAACAGGCGGCGCTCAACAGGAGCAGGCGAAGATGATGGCTGTATTAATGCCTGTGTTTTTAACCTGGATTTTTGCCAGCCTTCCCTCGGGTGTGGTGCTTTACTGGTTTGTTTTTAACATAGTTACAGCCCTGCAGCAGCTAATCATCAAAAAAAGGCAGCAAGCGGTTAGTGTAGTTCAGGAGGCTTGACCTTTGGGAGGTGAAGTGAAAATGGAAAGCATCGAGGCGCAAGGACGGACTTCCCAGGAGGCGATTAGAATTGCCTTGAAAAAGTTAGGAGTTTCCCGCAAACAGGTAAGCGTAGAGATTCTTTCTGAGGAAAATAGGGGCCTTTTTGGGATGAGCGGCGCAAAGCAGGCTCGGGTAAAAGTCACTCTCAAGAAATAATTTCCTTGACAAAAGCGCTGTTATCGCATATAGTAAAGACATAAAGCAAAAAAACTACATTCCACGTGGAAACATTTCACGTGGAAACATTCCTAAATGGGCAAAATAATTTCCATTTGTAATCAAAAAGGCGGAACAGGCAAGACCACTTCAGCCGTAAATATCTCTGCCTATTTAGCCTTGGCGAAACGTAAGGTTTTGCTGGTAGATATAGACCCTCAGGGCAATGCCACCAGCGGGTTGGGAATAGATAAAAATAGCCTTACTTCAAGCATATATAATGCCATTCTGGAGCAAACAGGCATTGCCGAGATTATTGTCCGCACAGCCATACCCGGCCTCCTCCTGGCCCCTTCGCATCTGGACCTTACCGGCGCAGAGGTAGAGCTTGTGGGTGTTATGGGCCGCGAGTTCCGCTTACAAAAGGCCCTGGATGCGTTAAAAGAAGAATTTGATTTCATTATTATTGATTGCCCCCCCTCTTTGGGTCTACTCACCATAAATGCTTTTACTGCCTGCAATTCTGTAATTATTCCTATTCAATGCGAATACTATGCGTTAGAAGGATTGAGCCAACTGGCGCGTACGATGAATCTGATAAAAGATAACCTAAATCCTGGCCTGGAGATTGAAGGGGTGCTTTTAACAATGGCGGATTATCGCACCAATCTTACTAACGAGGTCGTAAATGAAGCCAGAAGCTATTTTAAGGAAAAGGTTTACCGAACGGTAATTCCGCGCAATATCCGCTTAAGTGAAGCGCCCGGCTTTGGCAAGCCCATTGTTTTGTATGACCGTACCTCTATCGGTGCGCAGAAATACTTAGAGCTTTGTCAAGAGATGTTGGGAGAAGAAATCACTTCAGACATTAATGAAATAAATGAAGCCCAGACTCATCCCCCCTGCTCTGTTTTCGAAGAAAACAAGGGGGGATTAATTCGCACATAAACTTACCTCGTGCTTCGCACTCCGTAAGTTTAGTGCTCATTAAGGAGGAACCAAGTGCAAAGGAAGGTATTAGGCAAGGGCTTGAGCGCCTTAATGCCGAAAACGCCGGTTGAGTCCGGGACAAAAGTAGCGAATTTAAACATTGCCGAGATTAGCCTTAGCGAACTTCAGCCTCGCCAACAGAGCAGTCCCGAGAAAATGAAGGAGTTGATTGCTTCAATTAGAGAAAAAGGAGTCATCCAACCTGTTTTGGTAAGGCCGGGAAAAGAGGCCGGTTATGAACTAATTGCCGGCGAAAGAAGACTGCGGGCGGCAAAAAGCCTGGGATGGACACAACTGCCCGCCATAATTAAAGATGTGGAAGACTCCGAATCCCTGCAATTGGCGCTTATTGAGAATATCCAAAGAGAAGAATTAAATTCCATAGAAGAAGCGCAAGCATATCAGCAGCTAATTTCAGAATTTGGTTTTACGCAGGAAAAGATTGCCCAGGTAATGGGTAAAGACCCTAGTTCTGTTTCTAATACCTTGCGGCTGTTAAAGTTACCAGAGGAGATTCAGATTGCCTTGCGCAAGGGAATGATTTCAATGGGCCATGCCCGAACCATCTTAGCTCTTAAAAGCCTTGATGAACAAGGCCGCATTTTTAAGCGCACAATCACACAGCATTTATCTGTTCGGGAATTGGAGAATTTAGTGACAAAAAGTTTGCCCGACGGAAAACGAAAAAGGCAGCTTAGGCGCCAGCCTCATTTGGTTGCTGCAGAAGAGCAGCTGCAGAGAGTCTTGGGAACAAAGGTCAAGGTTATTGCCGGCCGCAAAAGAGGCAAGATTATTCTTGAGTATTATTCCCAGAATGACTTAGAAAGATTAATAAAGCTTTTAAAAAGTATAGACAAACTTTAGTAAACATTCTTTGACATCGTTAACATTTTAAAATCAAGATGTTACAAGAAAATCGCTGCGTCAACAGCACCTACGGTTCGCGATAACTCTAATGCGATTTTCGTCCTCCGCTTCGCGAAGGACTAGGACGATTCTGAAGCGCAGCGAAGAATCTCGCAGTGGTATCGTATTATACTTCCCTATACCAGGAAAATAACACAGATCAGGTATAATTATTGATTATACCTGAGAAATTATACCAAAATGGTTGAACAGACACTTGTTTTAATAAAGCCCGACGGCCTGAAGAAATCCTTAACGGGTAATATCTTGACCCGTCTTTCGGAAACCAAGCTGGAGATCGTGGCGGCCAAGATAGTACGGGTCAGCCGGGAACTTGCTGAAGAGCATTACGAGCAAATGAAGGCAAAGCCTTTCTTTGGAGAACTGGTTGATTATATCTGCGGGGAACTGCACGAAAGGCGAAAAGTTATGGCGATGGTATATTGGGGCGAGGATGCTATCTCCAAGGTGCGCCGGTTGGCGGGAGCAACCAATCCCGAAGAGGCCGACCCGGTTTCTATTCGCGGGGCTTACGGCCGGATTACCACCCGGGGCGTTTATGAAAATGTTATCCATACCTCGCGCGATAAGGAAGAGGCGGAAAGGGAGATTAAGCTCTGGTTTTCTCCGGATGAAGTCATTGTTGAGCTGTATCCCACTAAGGCGCTTGAGACAACTAATAAAAAGAAAAGGACTTGGGCATGATTAAGAGTATGACCGGCTTCGGCAAGGGGCAATCGCTGAGCGAAATAGGGACGCTCACCGTAGAGCTCAGGAGTTTAAACCACAAGTATTTTGATATAGTCAGCCGCCTGCCCAACCACCTCTGCGCCTTTGAAGATAAAGTCAGAGAGTATCTCAAGAAGAAAATCAGAAGGGGACGGATAAATCTTTCGGTATCCTGGGAAAGCAAAGAAAAAGCCGAAACCGCATTTTCATTAGACCTGAATTTAGCTAAAAAATATCACCGCGAGCTTTTGAAGTTGAAAAGGGCCTTGAATCTAAAAGATGATTTGGGGCTTACGCAACTCATCTCTTTGCCCGAGGTTATTACTTACGAACAGAAAAAAGAAAACCTGCGCCGGCTCTGGCCCGAGCTCAGCAAGGCAATAGAGCACGCCTTGCATAACTTAGACCGGATGCGCCAGGCCGAGGGTAGAAGATTGATGCGCGATTTACTGAAAAGGATCGGGAAAATCCGCTATTACCTGGAGAACATCGAGAATCACCTGCCTAAAGTAATCGAGCGTTATAGAGCAAGCCTTTTTCAGAAAGTAAAGGCGCTTTCCGGAAGAAAAAGAATTGACCAGGATAGGATTGCCGAAGAGGTGGCTTTATTTGTGCGAAACAGCGATGTCAGCGAGGAGCTCACGCGCATTAAAAGCCATCTTAAAGCCTTTAAGCTCGCCCTGCGCAACCAGAGGGAGGCGGGTAAAGAGCTGGACTTTATTGCCCAGGAATTGTTCCGCGAGACCAACACTATTGGCGCCAAGAGCGGCAACTTTCGGATTTCCAGCCGGGTAATAAAGATTAAAAGCCAGATTGAAAAGATGCGCGAGCAGCTGCAGAATGTGGAATAATGAAGGTAGTTAATTTAGGATTTGATAATGCAGTAATGGCTTCCCAGATAGTAGCGGTTGCCAACGCTTCCGCGGCCCCGATGAAGCGGTTGAGGGAGGAAGCGAGAAAGAATCATCAGTTGGTGGATGCAACCAACGGCCGGCGCACCAGGGCGATAATTGTTGCCGGGAGCGGGCATATTATCCTTTCCAGTGTGCATCCGCAAACTCTCATCCAACGCATTGAGCAGGCAGGTTAACAGAGCGGGCAAGCTTTTTGTAATATCTGCGCCTTCGGGTTCAGGCAAGACCACTCTGTGCCGGAAACTCATCCCGGGGCTCTCCGGCAAAAGGAAGCTGGTGCGTTCAATTTCTGCAACTACGCGCAGGCCCCGGAGAGGCGAGCGGCCGGGGAAAGATTACTTTTTTATTTCTCTCCAGGAATTTAAGAAAAGAAGAAAGCGGCATCAATTTTTAGAATGGGCCAAAGTTTTAGGCTGCTATTACGGCACGCCGCGCAAGTTTCTGCAGGAACATATAAATCGCGGCGACGACATCCTTTTAAGCATTGATGTGCAGGGGGCGCTGAAGGTCAAGAGCAAGGTTGGCGGCGCTGTTTTTATTTTTATTGCCCCGCCTTCTTTTGAGGAATTGGAAAGACGCCTGAGGCAAAGATCGACGGAAAGCAAAACGGAGATTGCCCGGCGCCTGAAATTGGCTAAAAAGGAAATGGGTTTTAAAAAAGAATATAATTACGTAGTCTTAAACGATAAAATCAGTAGAGCGCTGGCGAGATTAAAGGCGATTGTTTATTTTGAGAGAAAGAAAGGTTAGGCAGGTTAAAAATGTCATACGTTTCGGTTGAGGATTTGATAAACAAAACAGATAGTATTTACAAGCTGGTGGTTATGGCTTCCAAGCGCGCGGCGGAACTGAATGCCGGCGCGCCTATGTTGATAGAAGCCGGCAACAGCGAGAAGATTACCACTATTGTTTTAGAGGAAATCGCCCAGGGCAGGGTGAAGATACAGAAAGAGAAATAACCTCATAAATGACAAATAACAAATCTCAAATGACAAATAAATCACTTAATTTCAAATAATTTGGTATTTGGAATTTATTTGGATTTTGGAATTTGAAATTTGTTATTATTAGGCTAAAATATAGAAATATGTCTAAATCTAAAGAAATAATACTGGGGGTAACGGGAAGTATCGCTGCCTATAAGGCCTGCGAGCTTATTAACCGCCTAAGAGAACGCAGGATTAATATTACGGCAGTGATGACAAAGGAGGCGCAGGAGTTTATCACGCCTCTTACGCTGCAGACTTTAAGCGCAAATAA
>CAZPSS010000010.1:0-1306 GCA_964589565.1 uncultured Planctomycetia bacterium | reverse complement strand
TGCATATTTCCCTGGCGCAAAGAGCGGATTTGGTTTTAATTGCCCCGGCTACGGCGAATATTATTGCCAAACTTGCCGCCGGCCTTGCCGACGATGCCCTGACTGCTCTTTGCCTTTCCACGCGCGCGCCGATAGTGTTGTGCCCTGCAATGAACGAACAGATGTTCAAACACAAAATAACCCGGGAGAATATCGCCCGCTTAAAAAAGGCAGGCTCCCGCTTTATCGGCCCGAGAATCGGGCGCTTAGTTTGCGGCGGCAGGGGAATGGGCCATCTTGCGGAGGTTGAAGAGATTGTTAGGGAGACAATAAGAATTCTAAGGTGAAAAAAAAGTTACTGAATATTCTCGTAAGCGCCGGGGCAACGCGTGAACCGCTTGACCCGGTGCGTTTTATTTCTAATTATTCCACCGGTTTCTTTGGTTACGAAATCGCCAGAGAGGCCGGGCGAAGGGGCCACCGGGTTATTTTAATCAGCGGGCCGACTGCGCTCGCGAAACCGCAAGGCGTGCGCTCGATAGACGTGTTTACGGCGCGCCAGATGGGGGAGGAGCTCCGGGACAAATTCAGCTGGTGCGACTGCCTGATTATGACGGCGGCTGTTTGCGATTTTCGTCCCGAAAAAACGGCAAAAAAGAAAATCAAAAGAAAAAAAGGCGGGATAGTTCTAAGCCTGAAACAGAACCCCGATATTCTGGGGGGTCTCGGCCGTAAAAAAGACAAAAAGATGTTGGTGGGTTTTGCCCTGGAAACGGAAAATTTAAAGAAAAATGCGCAGGATAAATTAAGGCGAAAGAATTTAGACCTGATTGTGGCCACGCAAATGAAAGCAAGCAAAAGGCCTTTTGGGCAGGTTAGAATAGATGCCTTGATAATGGATAGGAAAGGCCGCACAGAGAAGATAAAAAGGGCGACAAAGAAGCGCCTGTCCGGAATCTTGCTTGAAAGAATAGAAAAAATGTAAAATGGCGGCATACCCAAGTGGCTTAAGGGGACGGTCTGCAAAACCGTTATGCATCGGTTCAAATCCGATTGCCGCCTCCATATTAACTTAATTAGGATAAGAAATAGTGAGCGGGGGGCGAGTGGTGGAACGGTATACACGTTGGACTTAAAATCCAATGGCTGAAAGGCCGTAAGGGTTCGAATCCCTTCTCGCCCAGAATGTTCGGCGAAAGACAAATTTGCTTCGCAAGTTTGGGCGGTTGGCGCAGTTGGTTAGCGCGCATGGTCGACATCCATGAGGTCACAGGTTCAACTCCTGTACCGCCCACCATGGTTCTTGGCTTGAGTTTTTGGCACTAGT
>CAZPSS010000009.1:0-16398 GCA_964589565.1 uncultured Planctomycetia bacterium | reverse complement strand
TCAATGGAGAAAAAATATGACGTCCAATTTCAAATTGTCTTCAAAGCCATTAAAAAGCTATTGGAGCCCCTACCAGTAAAGAAAAGAAGGATAGGCTTTCATACATAGTCCAATCTCCTTGAGATTGCCTCGTCTTTTTCGCTTTACAAGTACTAACTTCTGGATATATAATAGTATGTCGGAGAAATAACAAGACATAGGGAGGGATAGAGATGTCCGAGATAAAGGTTGAGCGGCTCAGTGAAGAAAAGCTGAAGGAATTAAATATTTCCAGCTGGCCGATATGGGGAAAAGAGGTTTCTAAATTCGACTGGCATTATGACGATAAAGAGACCTGCTATCTTCTCAAAGGCAAAGTAACGGTAACAGCAAAAGACGGGCAAAGCGTTAATTTTGGCGCAGGCGATTTGGTGGTTTTTCCGAAGGGCCTGAGCTGTGTTTGGGATATTCGGGAAGCGGTAAAGAAACATTATAAATTTGGCTAATGCAGATAGAAGAAAAATAAGAGAGGAGGCAGAAATGAAAGTAGCAATAAAGTATATGCTGCGTCCTGTTGCTCACTGCAAGGAAGGCTGCTGTAGCCAGTCCCGGGTATGACGCTAAACTGCCCGCTATATATTTTGGAGATAGAAAGATGCCCAAAGATGAGAGAAAATGGTATAAAAATAAAACGATAATTACAGCCTCTATTTTAGTCCTATTTTGCCTTCTTTCATATATTGCGCCTATCTTGGAGCCTTTCAGGAAGTCTCTTTTGATGTATTTCCGCCGTATCTGGTGGGCAATTCTTTTAGGGCTGGCTTTAGGCGGAGTTATAGACCGTTTTATTCCCAGAGAGTATATTTCGCATTTCCTGGCCAAGCCCAGGAAGAGGACGATATTTTATTCGGTAATATTAGGATTTTTTATGAGCGCCTGCAGCCACGGGATTCTGGCGCTTTCTATCGAATTACATAAGAAAGGCGCATCCAACCCGGCTGTAGTGGCTTTTCTTTTGGCCTCGCCCTGGGCGAATCTTCCCTTGACCATAATGCTTATCGGCTTCTTTGGCGCAAAAGCATTGTATATTATTTTTTGCGCCCTGCTTATTGCGGTTATAACCGGTTTTATCTTTCAATTCCTGCAGTCAAAAGGCTTGATAGAGAAAAATGAAAACGTTAAGCAGCCGCAAAAGGAATTTTCTGTACTCAAAGACGTAAAAGAAAGAATTAACTCATACAGGTTTAGCCTTGAGAAAATAACGCAGGATATAAAAGGTGTATTTTCCGGTTCAATCTCGCTGGCTAATATGGTATTATGGTGGATATTAATAGGTATGGGCCTGGCCGCTCTTTCGGCTGCCTACATACCGCAGAATATATTTCGGGATTATATGGGGCCCACGATTGCGGGGCTGGCAATAACTTTAATCGTTGCCACTATCCTTGAGGTATGCTCCGAAGGCACAGCGCCTCTTGCTTTTGAGATATACAGGCAAACAGCGGCATTAGGAAATGCATTCGTATTCTTAATGGCCGGGGTTGTTACCGACTATACCGAAATAGGCCTTTTGTGGCACAACGTGGGAAAAAGGGTAGCCATTTGGCTGCCCATAATTACAGTGCCGCAAGTAGTAGCTTTGGGCATACTGGCAAATATAATATTCTAAAAATGCTAAAAATCGAGAATTTGACTGTAAAGGTATCGGGCAAGGAAGTCTTAAGCCGCATAAATCTGGAGATTAAAAAAGGCGAGAGTATTGCGCTCCTGGGGCCTAACGGCTCGGGTAAAACTTCCCTTCTTATGGCCATCATCGGCTTCTCTAATTATAACGTTACAGAGGGAAACATTATATTTAGAGGCAAAAGAATAAACGGCCTCTCCATCGATGAACGCGCCCGCTTAGGCATAGGGATGCTCTTTCAAAGGCCGCCTACCATAAGAGGGGTCAAGATAAGACAGATGGTGGACTTGATAAAGCAGGGAGGCTTTGATACCGAGAAGGAGGCAGGGGAGCTTAACTTAAAAGAATTTCTGGATAGGGATATAAACTTAGGATTCTCGGGGGGAGAGATAAAACGCTCGGAATTGTTGCAACTTTTAGCCGCTTCTCCCCGGCTTTGCCTTTTTGATGAACCGGAGTCGGGAGTAGATTTGGAAAATATAGCCCTGGTAGGCAAGATTATGAACAGGATACTTAATAAAGACAAAGATAATACAACTCTAATTATTACTCATACCGGCTATATATTAGACTATGTAAAGGCTGACAAGGGCTGTATTTTAGTGGGCGGGAGACTTCACTGTATGGGCGAGCCTAAGGAAATACTGGAGACAGTAAAGAAACACGGTTATGAATGGTGCGTAACATGCGAAAGAGAAAGGCCGGGAAGGAAATCCAAATAAATATCCCATCCTATAAAGCTAAGGCTAAATCTTTGGCTTATCTGCAGGATTTGCGAAAGCTCAATTCTGACCAGAAAAACAATATGCTTTCGGCCGGAGTAGACCCCTCGCAGAAGGCCCGCTCCGGCACCTACCTTCAGATGGATCATAGCGTGGTGCATTCAGAGAGCCTTTATCCCGGCCTTGAGGTAATGAGTATTACCGAGGCAATCAAGAAGTATGAATGGTTGGACAATTATTTCTGGAAGGTAGTTTCCTTAGGCGCCGATGAATTCACCAGAGAGGCCCGGCGCCGGCCCCATCACGGGTATTTTTTAAGGGCGCTTCCCGGCGTCAAGGCGGCATATCCCTTGCAGGCCTGCCTCTTCATAAACGGTAACAACATAATTCAGAATGTCCACAATATAATAATTGCCGAAGAAGGGTCAGAGCTTCAGGTTATTACCGGCTGTGCTACGGCAAGTGATGTGCGCCGGGGCCTGCATATCGGTATCTCAGAGTTTTATGTGAAAAAAGGGGCAAAATTAACCTTTACAATGATTCATAATTGGGCCGAGGATGTTTCTGTGCGGCCCAGGACCGCGGTTTTAGTTGAAGAAGGCGCTACATTTTTATCCAATTATATTTGCCTGAAGCCCGTTAAGACATTGCAGATGTATCCTAATGCGCAGCTTGTTGGCCGGGGGGCAGTTGCCCGGTACAATTCTATTCTGTTTGCCCATCCCGGCGCGCATTTAGATGTAGGCTCAAGGATAATATTGAAGGCCCCGGGGGCCAGGGGCGAGGTTATTGCCCGCGCTGTAAGCGCCGGAGGTGAAATTATTGCCAGGGGCCATTTGAAGGGAGAGGTGGCGGCAGTGAAGGCGCACCTTGAATGCCGCGGCCTGCTCGTTGCTGAAAAAGGCAGGATACATGCTATCCCCGAGCTTGAAGGGACCGTTGAAGGCGTAGATTTATCACATGAGGCGGCAGTAGGAAAGATTGCCAGGGATGAGATAGAGTATCTTATGTCGCGCGGCTTAAGCCAGGGGCAAGCTCAAGCGGCAATTATCAGAGGATTTTTAGATACATCGATAATGGGCCTGCCCGCTGCGCTGCAAAAAGAGGTGGACCAGGCTATTACCTCTTGCGAAAGAGAGGTGTTTTAGGTGACTTTGCTCTGGATTCTATCTGCCACAGTGGTGGTTAGCCTTATTTCCTTAATCGGCATTTTTACTCTGGGAGTAAAGACAAAGACTTTCGATAAGGCAGTGGTTTTGCTTGTGGGATTTGCCGCAGGCGGATTAATCGGCGGCGCTTTCTTGCATCTTCTGCCCGAGGCGCTGGAGAGGTGCGGATGCGACCTTGTATTCTTCTATACTCTTATCGGCTTCACTACCTTCTTTTTTATGGAAAGGTATCTTTATTGGAGGCACTGCCACGAAGGCGTATGCGATATACATACCTTTACATACCTGAACCTAATCGGCGACGGGGTGCATAACTTTACCGACGGCCTGATTATAGCAGCCAGTTTTGTTACCGATGTAAAATTAGGCATAGTTACTACACTGGCGGTTATCTTTCATGAAGTGCCTCAGGAGATGGGGGACTTTGGGATTTTAGTTTATGGGGGCTTTAGCAAGGCCAGGGCGCTCTTTTTTAATTTTTTGTGCGCCCTTACCGCCATATTGGGCGCTGTTATAGGATATATTTTGTCCGGCATCACAGAAAGTTTTTCTTTATTTCTGCTTCCTTTTACTGCCGGCGGCTTTATCTATATTGCCGCCTCGGATTTAATTCCGGAGCTGCATAAGCAGAAGAATGCCAAAAGGGCCAATATCGCCTTTGTTGCTTTTATCTTAGGCCTTATCTTTATGGCATTGACTAAGTTTGCGGAATAATATATAAAAAGACGAGGAGGTGTTCTTATGGCAGTAGAAAAAGTGGGAGAGCATTATAGGTGCAATGTTTGCGGCAATGAAGTTACGGTAACAAAGGTAGGCGGCGGGGAACTTGTCTGCTGCGGGCAGCCTATGGAGAAGATAGCGGGTTAGGTATTATAATTCTTATAGGAGGGGGAAGGAAAGATGAAAAGTATAAAAGGGACAAGGACCGAAAAAAATCTTCTGGCCTCTTTTGCCGGAGAGTCTCAAGCGAGAAACCGCTATACCTATTTTGCCTCTGTAGCAAAAAAGGCGGGCTACGAGCAGATAGCCGCAATCTTTTTAGAGACCGCCGACAATGAAAAAGAACATGCCAAGAGGTTTTTTAAGCTTTTAGAAGGCGGGGAAGTAGAAATTACAGCTTCTTATCCGTCCGGAGCGATAGGAGATACCGCGCAAAACTTGCAGGCCGCAGCCGCCGGAGAGAATTTGGAGTGGACCAAGCTTTATAAAGAAGCCGAAGAAATAGCGCGCGAGGAAGGCCTTGAAGAGGCGGCCGCTCAATTTAAGGAAATCGCCGAGGTAGAGCAGGAGCACGAGAAGAGATACAGAAAACTGCTTAAGAATCTAAAAGAGGGCAAAGTATTTAAAAAAGATAGGGCGGTTAAATGGAAATGCCGCAATTGCGGGTATCTCCACGAAGGAAAAGAAGCGCCTGAGGAATGTCCCGCCTGCGCGCATCCGCAAGGCTACTATGAGTTGCTTTGCGAGAACTACTAACAAAGGGGGAGACTATGGAAGGCTTTGTTTGTAAGATTTGTAAGTTCATCTCAATAAATGGCTCTGCGCCGGAGAAATGTCCTGTATGCGGCGCGCCAAAATCAGCTTTTGAGGAAAAACAAGACGCCATTAATACACCTCAGGATACAAATACCCCGGCGGATTTAGAGAAAAAGCATATACCCGTTATCAGCCTGGTAAAACAATGCGGCCTGATACCCGAAGGGTGCCGGGACGCGCATGTAAAGATAGGCGAAATTCAACACCCGATGCAGCCGGACCATTCTATCGGCCATATTGATTTTTATATAGACAAGGAATATATCTCAAGGGTAATGTTGACGCCCGATAAGCTCAATCCGGCGGCAGGGCTTCATCTTAAGGCCCAAAGCGGCAGGCTCAGCGTGATACCGCTGTGTAATCTGCACGGCGCCTGGATTAAAGAGGCAGATTTATAGAAGGAGCTAAAAAATGGAGCAAAAGGTAAAAGTTTACAGCACGCCCACCTGCCCGTATTGCATCAGGACAAAGCAATTCTTAAAGGAGAATAGTATTGAATTTGAGAATATTGATGTTTCCTCAAACCAGCAGGCGGCGCAGGAGATGATTGACAAATCCGGGCAGACAGGTGTGCCGGTATTGGACATTAACGGGGAAATTGTAACAGGATTTGACAAAGACAAGATAAGCCAACTGCTGGGGTTATAATAAATCACAATGCCAAAGATATATGACCTTATCGTTGTCGGCGCAGGAGCGGCGGGCATAACCGCCAGTGTTTACGCTGCCCGCAAAAGGATGAACTTTCTGATTATTAGCGGAGATGTCGGCGGACAGGCGGCCTTAAGCGGGGATGTGGAAAATTATACCGGCTATCAGTTTATTACCGGCCCGGAGCTGGCGGCAAAGTTTGAAGAGCACCTGAAGAAATACGGCGTTGAATTAAAAGAAGGCGAGCAAGTAATAGAACTTAAGAAAAAAGCCGATACGATTTCGGTTAAAACCCCTAAAGCTGTCTATGAAGCAAAGACAGCGATAATCGCCTCGGGTAAAAGGTCAAGAGAGCTGAAAGTGCCCGGCGAGAAGGAATTTAAAAACAAGGGCCTTACTTACTGCGCTACCTGCGACGGGCCGTTGTTTTCCGGCAAAGACGTGGCGATAATCGGCGGCGGCAATTCCGCTTTGGATGCGGCCCTTCAATTGATAAACATAGCCGGCCGTATTTACATTATCAATATAACTTCAGCCCTGGGGGGAGATCCCATAATGCGGGAGAAAGCCGGCGCCAGCGAAAAAGTGTCTGTCTCAAATGATACGGCCGTAACTTCTATCCTCGGGGATAAAATGGTCAGCGCAATTAAAGTAAAGACAGAAAAGGCAGAGAAGACCCTGGCCGTTAAGGGAGTCTTTGTAGAAATCGGCCTTACGCCTAATTCTGATTTTATTCAGGGAGTAGAGAAAAACCAGTTAGGCGAAATTAAAGTGAATTGCCGCAATGAAACGAGCGTTGAGTCCATCTTCGCCGCAGGCGATGTTACCGATGTGCCGGAAAAACAGATTATCGTAGCAGCCGGAGAGGGAGCGAAAGCCGCGCTAAGCGCATTTAGATATTTAGCTCGATTAAAGGAGTAGCTTTTATGGCGAAAATAGCAAAAAACCTGGCCGGGTTAATAGGCAATACTCCACTGGTGAAATTAAATAAAATAGGTCGTGGATTGCAGGCTCACCTTGCGGCAAAGTTAGAATCCTTCAATCCTTTATCCAGCGTCAAGGATAGGATTGGGGCTGCGATGATTGAAGATGCGGAAGAAAAGGGGTTGATTAAAGGCGGCACTACGATTATTGAGCCTACGAGCGGAAATACCGGCGTTGCCCTGGCCTTCATCTCGGCGATAAAAGGGTATAGGCTTATCTTAACTATGCCTGACACGATGTCCGTTGAACGGCGAAAACTTTTATCTCTCCTGGGAGCGGAAGTTATCTTAACGCCGGGTAGGGGAGGAATGGCCCAGGCCGTGAAAAAAGCGCAGCAGCTTCTTGCCGCCACCCCCAATTCCTTTATGCCTCAGCAATTCCAAAATCCCGCTAATCCAAAAGTCCATCGCCAGACCACAGCCGAGGAGCTCTGGCGCGATACAGACGGAAAAATAGATATCCTGGTCGCCGGCGTAGGCACAGGAGGAACAATCACCGGCGTCGCTGAAGTAATCAAAAAAAGAAAGCCCTCATTCCGCGCTATTGCCGTTGAGCCTCGCGAGTCGGCAGTGCTTTCCGGAGGGAAGCCCGGGCCCCATAAGATTCAGGGTATCGGGGCAGGATTCATCCCTGCCGTTTTGAAGATGGATTTAATCGATGAGATTATTCAGGTCAGCAGTAAAGAGGCGGCCGATACAACCGCGCGTCTGGCCAGGGAAGAAGGGATACTGGCAGGAATTTCTTCCGGCGCGGCTTGCTGGGCGGCAATAGAGGCGGGCAAGAGAAAAGAGAACAAAGGCAGGCTCATTGTAGTGATTTTACCGGATAGCGGCGAGCGCTATCTAAGTGAGGCCATAACTTAGCGAGCAATAGCGAAGCTAAGTTATATGGCCGAACTTACCCCCCCTTCTTGCTTTCGCAAGAAAGCAGGGGGGGTTAATTCGCACAAACTAACGAAGAAAAACTAAAGAAGATGGATTTACCTCACACTTCGTGCTCCGTAACTCCAGTGCTCATTAACCTATGCAGAACCTTTCTCATTATTTAACTAATATCTCAGTAATGACTTATCTGATTGTTTTTGCCGGGGGGCTGGCAGTTTCCTTTACTCCCTGCGTCTATCCGCTCCTGCCTATTGTAGTGGGGGTAATCGGCGGGGCTAAGGAAAAATCGCGATGGAGAAATTTTATATTGTCTTTTAGCTATGTCCTGGGCATGGCAGTTACGCTTTCCATACTGGGATTGATTGCCGCTTTGACAGGAAGGATTTTCGGCCAGTTTCAGTCAAGCCCTTTAGCCTACATAATAGTGGGCAGCATCATTATTTTGTTTGCGCTTGCGCTTCTAAATGTCATTACGTTACCCGCTTTTTTGCTAAATAGAATCGGCGGCGCAAGATTTAGAAGGGGAGGCTCCATTCTCGGGGTATTTATTATGGGAGGGGTTTCGGGATTTATAGCTGCGCCCTGCACAACGGCTGTCTTGGGCGCGCTCTTAGCTTATGTGGCCACAACGCAGAATATTCTCGTCGGCTTTAGCCTCCTTTTTACATTTGCGCTGGGCTTAGGAACCATTTTAATACTTATCGGCACCTTTACCGCTATTTTGAAGGCCTTGCCCAGAGCGGAAAAATGGATGCGCCTTATCCAGAAGGCTATCGCTTTTGCGCTCATTTTTTTGGGCGGATATTTTATCTTCAAAGCCGGCCTATTAAGCATTTAACCAAAAACAGGAGCTGCAATGAGAAACATTTTCTTGTTCACGGGAATTATGGTTTCACTTATGTTCTGCGGATGTTCTCAGGCGGGCGAACATTCAATGAAGGCGCAGAATATGGCAGCCGGCTTTACGTTAGAGAGGCTAAACGGCGGAGAAATATCTTTATCGGATATATTAAAGACGAAAAAGGCAGTTTTGGTATTTTGGACTACCTGGTGCCCTTATTGCAGGACCATTGTGCCGCAGATGGAGAAACTTTATAGAGAAGATAAAGTAGGCGTAATTGGAATCGATGTGGGAGAAAGCAGGGCGAAAGTGGAAGGATTTATCCGCAAATTCGCAGTATCTTACCCGGTAGCTTTAGACACCGACGGCCGCGTGGCAAACTTATATAAAGTAAGAGGAGTGCCCGCTATTATTGCTCTGGACCAGAGCGGTGAAATTATGTATTCCGGGTATTCGATAGAAGAAATGATGGACAGAGTCGACTTTTGATGATGGGTTCAAAAAAAATAGCGGTAACAATGAGCGGCGGCGTAGATTCCGCAGTTTGCGCCGCTTTACTTATAGATAGAGGCTTTGATGTCATTGGTATCACGGCGCAGCTATCCGAGGCTTCCAAAGGATACTCTGCGGCCAGGCTAAGGGATGCGAAAAAGACGGCCAAAAGATTAGGAATCCCTCACTATACGGTAGACTTTCGGGATATTTTTCGCAAAAAGATAATCGGCGATTTCTGCTCAGAATACCAGAGAGGCAGGACCCCCAACCCCTGCATCAGGTGCAATAAATACATAAAGTTTGGCGCCTTATTTAAAAAAGCGAAGGAATTAGGCGCCCGTTATATCGCTACAGGCCATTATGCGCGGATAGAGAAGACAGAGTTTAAGGAAAAGACTAAAGCCGGATATGTGCTTAAAAAGGGGATTGATGCTAAAAAGGACCAGTCTTATTTCTTATATACCCTGGGCCAGAAACAATTGAAGCAAACCTTATTGCCTCTGGGGGAGTTAACAAAGAAGCGGGTAAGAGAGATTGCCAAAGAGAAACATTTGCCTGTAGCGGAGGCCTTGGAATCACAGGAAATATGTTTTATTCCGGACAATAATTACGGAGAGTTTCTTAAAACCTGCCTTCCTCAAAAAAGAAAAGATAAGCCCGGCTCCATTATGAATAAAGAAGGTAAGGTTATCGGGGAGCATCAGGGCATTACTTTTTATACTATCGGCCAGCGCAAAGGAATAGGCATAGCAGATAAAGAGCCCTTATATGTAACTTCTATTAATAAGAAAAGTAATACCATTACGGTAGGCAAAAAGAAGGATGTCTACGGCGATAAATTGCTCGCTGAGAATATCCATTTTATATCCGTAGGTAAATTGAAGGAGCCTATTAAGGTAGAAGCGAAAATAAGATACCTTCATCCCCCCGCAAAAGCCGCCGTTATTGCCCAAGGGAAAGACAAGGTGAAAGTGAAATTTGACCGGCCTCAGTGGGCAATTACCCCCGGCCAGGCAGTGGTGTTTTACAAAGGAGACATTGTTGTTGGGGGCGGGACGATTTGCGCCGCTTAACGAGGATTTTTCTTGATAGCATAGGAAATTATATCCCCCCTTGATTTCTCCCTGCAGATTTGCTATCGCAAATCTAAACGCAGGGACAGGTTCGAAATCAAAACAGGCGTGTCCCCCTGTTTTGTTTTTGAAGAAAACAAGGGGGAGGGGACACGAAAATCGCACAAAGTTATCGCCGAAGGCGATTTTCTGCTTGACAAAAGATTTTTTATTTGCTATACTTTGTGAAAAATAGCACAGACTTTGTGAAGAACGTTACGGACTTAGGCGGATGATGAACAGTAAAAAAGTACCCGAAGGGACAATCTCGCGCCTTTTTATTTACCTGAGAGAAATTACAGAATTGGCAGGATTAAATATTCACACCATATCCTCAGCGGAATTAGGCGAAAGGGTTAATTTGAGCGATGCGCAGGTGAGAAAAGACCTGGGCTATTTCGGTCAATTCGGCGTAAGCGGCGCAGGCTACAATACAGGGGAACTTAAGGCCGTATTAGAGAAGATATTAGGGAAGGACAAAACCTGGAATGTTGCGCTTGTAGGGGTAGGGCACTTAGGCTCAGCCCTATTGACTTACCCCGGGTTTAAGGAACGAAGGTTAAACATAGTGGCGGCCTTTGATTCAGATGCGAGAAAAATAGGCCGGCAGTTGAAGGATGTTACTATCCAGTCCATAGATGAGTTGTCCAAAGCAATTGAGGAGAAGATGGTATCCATTGCCATTTTAGCTGTTCCGGCCAAAGGCGCTCAGGAGGTGGCCGATAGATTAATCAAGGCAGGAGTTGAATGTATTCTCAATTTTGCCCCCACAACATTGATTGTGCCGGAGAAAGTCAAAGTAAAAGATGTGGATCTTTCCAGGGAGCTGGGGACACTCTCTTACTTTCTGGTAAATAGAAAACAAAATGGACGGATGAACACGGATAAAATTCAAGGATGAACACGGATAAGAAATATGCAATACATTTCCAAAGACAATCTTTTTAGACTGCTGGACGCATTAAAAGCGGACTATGAGGTTTATGTCCCTGTTAAATGCGGCGAGCAAAGGTGTTACGAAAAATATACTAAATTTTCCGGCGATATTGTAATCGGCGAAGTAAGGGCATCTGAACCGCTAAAGGCCTTTTACTTGCGGGCAAGAGAGATAGTTGCCGAAGATTTTAAAGCCGATGTTCCTCACTCAGCCGATAAACCTTTTGCCATTGTGGGCGTGAAGGCCTGCGACCTCAAAGGCTTCATTATCCAGGACTATGTATTTAAAGATCACGATTATCAGGACCCTTTCTATATTAAAGCGCGCGAAGAAAACCTGATTATTTCGGCGGATTGCACCTGCAGCCTCAAGAGCTGTTTTTGCCTGGCGCTGGAGGTGCAGCCTTATCCCCAGGAGAACTTTGACATCAACCTTTCTGAAACTACCCGCCTACCTTCTGATAAGCGGGGTGGGCAGGCCCGCCTACCTTCTGATAAGCGGGGTGGGCAGGAAGAGGGTTTTGTTGTTGAGGTTGGCTCAAAGAAAGGGCGCGCGCTTGTTGATAAACATTCTTCACTTTTTGAAGAGGCAAAACAGGGATTGGTTTTCGGGAGAAAAGAGCGCAGGGCCAAGGTTGTTCAGCAGGTAGAAAAGAATATAAAAGAAAACGGGATTCCTCATCAGGACCTATATAAAGGTATTATAGAGAAAAAATACGAAGCGGCTCTCTGGAAAGACGAAGCAAAGGCCTGCGTGGAATGCGCTGCCTGCAATACAATTTGTCCCACCTGCCACTGTTTTCTGCTCTACGACCAGAAGGACGAGCATCGGATGGCCCGCTTGCGTATCTGGGATTCCTGTATGCTCAAGGATTTTGCTCAGGTTGCCGGAGGGGCTAATCCCCGCTCGAGGCTCTGGATGAGGTTAAGAAACAGGTTTGAGAAGAAATTTGATTTTTTCCCCAAGACAGCTGGTGTTTATGCCTGCACAGGCTGTGGCCGCTGCATATTAGCCTGTCCGGCAGAGATTGATATAAGGAAGGTCCTCAAAAGGCTGGTAAGCGATGCATAAGGATAATAATCCCTATAGACCCATTGAAACACAGGTTCTGGAAGTTATCACAGAGACCCCTACTATAAAAACGATAAAACTGAAGCCAAAAGAGCAAATAACTTTCACCACCGGCCAGTTTATAGAGTTGACCATCCCCGGCGTTGGCGAGGCCCCTTTTACTCCGTCATCAAGGCCTTCGGTAAAAGATATGCTCGAAGTGAGCGTAATGAAGGTAGGAAAGGTTACCGAAAAGATTCATCAACTGAAGATGGGCGATATTGTGGGCCTAAGAGGGCCTTTTGGCAAGGGCTACCCTTTGGATGAATTTAAAGGTAAAGAGGTATTAGTTGTCGGCGGCGGATGTGGATTTGCGCCTCTGAGAAGCCTGATGTATTCTCTTTTTGATATGAGACAGGAAATGAAAAAATTGCTTTTTAGGGGCGGTTGCAAGACACCTAAAGAGCTGGTTTATAGAAGTGAAACAGAACAATGGTCCAAAAGAAAAGATTTGGACTTAAAACTTACCGTTGACAGAGGCGATAATGAGTGGAAGGGGCACGTCGGCCTTGTAACTACTATTTTAGACAATATAGATATGGATTGTAAAACAGGCATTGCTATTATCTGCGGACCGCCGATAATGATGAAATTTGCCACTAAGAAGCTGCTTGAGATGGGTTTTAAAGAAGAGAATACCTATCTTTCTATGGAAAAGAATATGTCCTGCGGTATCGGCAAATGCGGCCATTGCCGCATAGGGACTTATTATGCCTGCTTCGAGGGGCCGGTTTTTCAGTATTCCAAAATAAAGGACTTTGCGAATATCTGGGATTAATATGAGCACGAGTGCGGAACAAATCCATCAAGGAAAAGTAAATATCCAGCCCCAAAAGGGCAAGGATAAGCGGCTCTTTATCGACCTGGATATCTGTTCCGGCGGCCAGTGTAAAGAGTGCCTCATACAGTGCAGTTATCTTTACCATCCCGGAAATAACGGGATTATTTCCGTAGCGGAACTCGCATCATATTATCTCGTATGCCGCAGGTGCGACCAGCCGCATTGTGTCAATGCCTGTCCGGTGGAGGCGCTTGAGGAACAGCAGGATAAGGAGAAACTCCTCATCAGGCACAATATGCGCTGTGTCAGCTGTAAATCCTGCTCTCACGCTTGTCCTTACGGCGCAATATATCCGGAACTTGTTCCTTTGCTGGTTCACAATTGCGATTTTTGCCTGGATAGAAGAGCCTGGCTCAACGACCCGCTTTGTATCCAAACCTGCCCCTACGGCGCGCTGAGCTTAAAAGAGGCTGATTCCAAGCTGGATGAACATACCTTTCTTCTCGGAGATAATCTGATTGTTCATTCCACGCATTGGGACAGGGAAAAAGCATAGAATAGTTGACAGTTCACAGTTGACAGTTCACAGATTATGATTTATATAGTTTATTTAATATTCTATGGGTTTTTGTTGACGGGTGTGATTGGGCTTTTGGCCAGCTGGATAGACAGAAAGGTTACGGCCAGGGTGCAATATCGCGTTGGGCCTCCGCTTTATCAGCCGCTAATTGATATTATAAAGCTTTTGGGCAAAGAGACCCTTATCCCGGCCGGCGCTTCCAGGACAACTTTCCTGATGGCCCCTGTTGTGGGTTTGGCCGGCGTAATCCTGGTCTCTACTTTGTTATGGGTAAATAATGTAAACTCAAATAATAGCTTTTTAGGCGACTTAATCGTAGCATTATATTTATTGACTATTCCTTCTATGAGCATAATAATGGGCGGCTTTGCTTCGCGAAATCCCCTGGCCAGCCTGGGCGCATCCCGGGAGATGAAACTTATATTAGGTTATGAGCTTCCTTTTGTGCTTGCTGTGTTTGTGCCGGTGATAAAATCCAACTTTTCCATAAGACTGGGAGAAATATTGGCTTCTCAGGCCCAAAACGGAGTTGTTGCGGGAAGCCTGTCGGGAAGTCTTGCTCTTGTGGTGGCTATCCTGTGCATACAGGCAAAATTGGCCCTTGTTCCCTTTGATATTCCGGAAGCCGAGACAGAAATTGTATCCGGGCCTTTGGTGGAATATTCCGGCTGCGGCCTGGCAGTCTATAGACTGATGAAGAATATGCTTTTATTTACGCTGCCTTTCTTTTTGATAATTCTGTTTATGGGCGGCCTGAGGTTTGACGGCATTCATCTTTTGAACGCTGTGTTGAAATATGCGGGGTTGGTAGCCCTGCTTACGGTAATAAGAAACACCAATCCCCGCGTAAGGATTGACCAGGCGGTAAAATTCTTCTGGGGCCCGGTGACCATCTTGGCAGCAATAGCAGTTGTATTAGCAATAATGGGAAAATAATGAGTATAAAACTTAAGGCATTATTAAAATCTCCGTGGGTATTTCACCTGTCTACGGGAAGCTGTAACAACTGCGATATCGAGATACTGGATTGTCTCACACCGCGATTTGACATCGAAAGGTTCGGGATGCTTCTTGTCCCGAGCATCAAACACGCCGACGTCCTTTTAGTTACCGGCTCCTGTAACCGTCAGTCGGTTATTAGATTAAAAAGATTATATGAACAGGCCCCCAAGCCTTGCCTTGTGGTAGCGATAGGAGAATGTTCTTTATCCAGAGGGATGTTTATCCACAGCTATAATTGCCCCGTACCTTTAGATAAGATTATTCCGGTGGATGTGTATATTCCCGGCTGTCCTCCTAAGCCGGAGGCGATTATTGCCGGTGTGGTCAAACTGATAGCGAAGATTAGGAATAAAAAGTAGTAGCTGTCATTGCGAGCTCCCCCTGCTTTCTTGCGAAAGCAAGAAGGGGGAGCGAAGCAATCTCAAAAAGGGATTGCTTCGCTTTGCTCGCAATGACGAATTGTAAGGTACGCAGATATGACAAGAGAAGAAGTCCTCAGAGACATAAGAGAGAGATTCAAAGAAGACATAATTGACCTTTTTGATAAATCTCCCAAAAGAGTGTATATCGAGATTAAGCCCGAATCGATTACTAAACTGGCAAGCTATATTTTTAAAGATTTAAGGGCGAGATTCAACATTGCTTCGGGACTGGACGCCAGGGAGCATCTTGAGATTCTCTACCATTTTACCATCGAAGCCCTCAATTTATTAATAACTCTCAGGGTGAAATTAGAAAAATCCAGGCCCGAGATAGACTCGCTTGTCCCGGTTATGGAAGCAGCAAACTGGATAGAAAGGGAAATCCACGAGCTTTTAGGGATACGCTTTTTGGGCCACCCTGATTTAAGAAAACTGCTTCTCCCTGAAGGCTGGCCCGAAGGTGTTTATCCATTAAGATGCGATTATAAAGAGTGGGACAAGAAAGCGATTAGAGACAGAGGCGTTTGATGGCAAAGACAATAGTTCCAATAGGGCCGTATCATCCCCTGCAGGAAGAGCCGGAATTCTTTACCCTTACGGTTGAAGGCGAAAAGGTCGTAGATATCGATGTGCGGGTTGGGTATAATCACAGAGGCATAGAGAAGCTCTCGGAGCTCAAGACCTTTGACCAGTCCACTTTTCTTATCGAGAGGATTTGCGGGATATGTTCCACCAGCCACCCCTTTGCCTATACAAGGGCGGTAGAAGACATCATTTCTGTTGAGGTGCCCGAGAGGGCCAAATATATCAGGACGCTCATTGCCGAGGGGGAAAGGATACATTCGCACTTGTTATGGCTGGGCCTTGCCGGACACTTTTTAGGTTATAATACGGTATATATGTGGGCCTGGAAGTTAAGAGAAGAGATTCTCGATGCAATGGAGATTTTATCCGGAAACAGAAATAACTATGCGATGTTTAAACCCGGCGGGGTAAGGCGGGATATCAAAGCCGGGGATATAAAGCCGGTTCTTAAGAAGATAGATTCTATTGTGCCGACACTTACGATGCTGAAAAAAGCCGTGACCGATGACCCGGTGCTTCATGCCCGCACAAAAGGAATAGGCATTCTTTCTAAAGAGGACGCCATAAGTTACAGCGCCCTTGGCCCCACTGCCAGGGCTTCAGGAGTGGCCCGGGATGTCCGAGAAGACTCTCCTTACGGAGTTTATGATAGCGTAGGATGGAAGATGGTAGTTACGCAAAACGGCGATGTCTTTGATAAGATAGTAGTAAGGATATTAGAGATGTTTGAGTCGATAAAGATAATTAAGCATTGTCTGCTTAACCTCCCTGAGGGGGAAATTGACCTGAATATCAAAAATATCCCTCCGGGAGAAGGTATCGGCCACATCGAAGCGCCGCGGGGCGAGACCTTCCATTATGTCCGAAGTGACGGCACAAACAGGCCCGTGCGCCATAAGGTCAGGGCGCCCACATTTATGAATC
>CAZPSS010000008.1:0-16526 GCA_964589565.1 uncultured Planctomycetia bacterium | reverse complement strand
GCGCCGCAGAGACTGCCCGGTGCGCGGCATCGATATCCTTTTTTATCGCCCGGGCCAGGCCGCATATAATGGGCCCTTTTACCTGGGCAGCCACCATCTTCACCGCTTTAAAGTCTCCCGGGGAAGATATGGGAAAGCCGGCCTCAATTACATCCACACCCAGGCGGGCTAATTGGCGGGCGATTTCCAGTTTCTTCTGCACATCTAAACTTGCGCCCGGAGACTGCTCCCCATCGCGCAGCGTCGTATCAAAGATTATAATCTTCTTCACTTTTCCATCCAGGGCATCATCCCGCGCAGCTTACGGCCAACCTCCTCAATTGAATGAGCAGCCTCTTTTTTCCTCATCTCATTAAACCCGGGCCGGCCGGCCTCGTTCTCCCTAATCCATTCCCGGGCGAATTTTCCTGAGCGAACATCTTTAAGCAGTTTTTTCATCTTTTTACGGGTGCGCTCATCAATAACAACCTTACCCCGGCTCATATCTCCGTATTCGGCAGTATCCGAGACTCTCTGGCGCATTCCCTGAATGCCGTATTGATAAATCAGGTCGGTAATGAGTTTAAGTTCATGCAGACACTCAAAGTAGGCAATCTCCGGTTGATATCCGGCTTCCACCAGAGTATCAAAGCCGGCTTTGATTAGTTCGGTTGCCCCGCCGCAGAGAACTGCCTGTTCGCCAAAAAGGTCGGTCTCGGTCTCTTCCTCAAAGGTGGTCTCAATCACTCCTGCCCTTGTGGCGCCGATTCCTTTAGCGTAAGCCAGGCCCATCTGCTTTGCTTTGCCTGTTGCATCCTGAAAAACCGCCAGAAGGCAGGGAACGCCCTTTCCTTCTTCATACATCCGGCGCACCAGGGCACCCGGCCCTTTTGGCGCAACCATAAAAACATCCACCTTTTTCGGCGGCTTTATCTGCTTAAAGCGGATATTAAACCCGTGGGAAAAGACCAGGGCCCCGCCCTTCTTTAAATTTTTCTTGATGGCTTCGTTATAGACCTTTTTCTGCGCATGATCCTGGGTTAAAATCTGGATAATATCTGCAGTCTGAGCCGCCTCGGAAGCCGTAACAGGACTGAAACCATCCTTTTGGGCCTGTTCGTAATTAACTGTCCCTTCAAGTTCGGCCACAATTATATTAAGGCCTGAATCGCGCAGATTCAAGGCCTGTCCGCGCCCTTGAATGCCATAACCAATAATAGCAATCTTTTTATCCTTCAAAATCCCTAAATCTGCATCGTTATCATAATAAATCTTGGGCATTTCTACCTCCCTCGTCATTGCGAGCCCCGAAGGGGCGAAGCAATCTCAAAAAGGGATTACTTCGTCGCTACGCTCCTCGCAATAAATTCAGCCACAGACTTATGTTCACTTCGTTCCATAAGTCTGGGCTTCATTTATTTTCTACTCATAGCGATGCGCCCGGTGCGCACTATTTCTTTAATCTCAAAGGCCTTAAGCAGTTCTAATAGTGTGTGGACCTTATTCGCATCACCGGATACTTCTAAAGTCACTTCATTAGTTGCCGCTTCGTCTATCCTGGCTTCCATAGTCTGGGCAATTTCCAAAATCTGGGGACGACTTTTAGAATTGACCTGTATTTTAACCAGCACCAGCTCCCGGTCAATAAAGTCTTCGCCCGTTAAGTCCTGAACCCTGATTGTATCCACCAGTTTGTTCAATTGCTTTTTAATCTGCTCTAAAATCCGCTCATCGGGAGCATCAACCACAATAGTCATATGGGAAACTGCAGGCTCATTGGTTGCGCTCACCGCCAGGGAATCGATATTAAATCCCCGCGCAGCAAACAGCCCCGCTACCCGCGCCAGCACCCCGAATTTGTTCTCTACCAGTACTGAGAAAGTGTGTTTCATAGCTGCTATGCCTCTTCATTTTTCTGTCAACTGTGAACTGTGAACTGTGAACTGTGAACTAACTATGCCATTCCTTCGATCATCCTATTAATCGCCTCGCCTGCGGGAACCATCGGAAAAACATTCTCTTCCTTTTCCACTATAAAATCAAGCACTACGGGCAAGTCTTTTATAGAAAGCGCCTTCTCAATAGCTTTGCGCACATCCTTTTTCTTCTCTATCCGGATGCCGCAAGCGCCATAAGCCCGGGCTACCTTGACAAAGTCCGGATTGGCCAGATATGTATAGGAGTATCTTTTCTTGTAAAAAAGTTCCTGCCATTGCCTGACCATCCCCAAATAGGAATTATTTAAAATGGCTATTTTTACGGGTAATTTATTAGTAACTGCTGTAGCCAGCTCCTGAATATTCATTTGAAAACTGCCGTCTCCGGCAATGTCAAAAACGAGAGCCTTAGGTTTTCCTACCTGCGCGCCGATGGCTGCGGGAAAACCATATCCCATAGTGCCTAATCCACCGCTGGAAATATAAGTTCGCGGCTGGGTGTATTGATAAAACTGCGCTGCCCACATCTGGTTCTGGCCCACTTCCGTGCAAATAATGGCACGGCCGCCGGTCAACTCATAAATCTGCTCTACCACATATTGAGGCCTTAACTTATCATCCTTCTTATAAGTAAGCGGGGATTTCTTCCTCCAATTACAAATCTCTTCGTGCCACTTTTTAATCTGCGCAGGTTTTACGAGCTTGTTCAACTGCGATAAAATATCCCGGGCATCCCCGACGATAGGAATATCCACCTTTACATTCTTGCTGATAGCCGAAGGGTCGATATCGATATGGATAATTTTCGCATGCGGCGCAAAGGTATCTAATCTTCCCGTTACCCGGTCGTCAAACCTGGCGCCTACGGCAATAATCAAATCCGACTCCATAATTGCATGATTTGCATGCACTGTGCCGTGCATTCCCAGCATTCCTAAAGAAAGCCTGTTAGTTTCAGGAAAACAGCCTAACCCCAAAAGAGTAGTAGCAACCGGAATAGAGCTCTTTTCTGCCAATTTCCTTAATTCCCCGGAAGCCCCCGAAAGAATTACGCCGCCCCCTGCATAGATTATCGGCCTTTTGCTTTGCAGGATTGCCCTTGCTGCTTTTTTAATCTGGCCGGGGTGTCCGCAAATTGTGGGCTTATATCCTCGCAGGTCGGTCTCTTTAGGATAACGAAATTCTGTCCGGGCTAAAGTTACATCAACAGGCAAATCAATCAGCACCGGCCCGGGCCGTCCGCTTCGGGCAAGATGAAAGGCATTTTTAATTGTCTGGGCAAGCTCACGCACATCTTTTACCAGATAGTTATGTTTGGTAATGGGGCGCGTAATGCCGGTAATATCGGCTTCTTGAAAGGCATCGCTTCCGATTAAATGGGTTTTTACCTGACCGGTGAAAACAACCAGGGGGATAGAATCCATGAAAGCGGTGGCAATTCCGGTAACCAGGTTTGTCGCTCCCGGGCCGGAAGTAGCAATACACACGCCTGCCTCTCCCGTTGCCCGCGCATAACCATCCGCAGCATGGGCAGCCCCCTGTTCATGGCGGGTAAGAATTAATTTAACCGGCTTATCATACAGCACATCAAAAATAGGCAGCACTACCCCGCCGGGATAGCCGAAGATAACTCTGACCCCTTCTTTTTTTAAACTCTCGATTAAAATCTTTGCGCCGGACAACTTCATTTAAGGTAAACCCATCTCCTTCAATCATTGCTCCTTGCTTAAGCAAGGGTAAATTCTCTTCGATAATTTACCCTTAAGCTGCGGAGTAAATTCGGCCGAATAACTTACGTTCGCTTACGCTCCGTAAGTTATGGCCTCATTTAAATACCGCTCCTTCGCTGGCCGAACTTACCAACTTTGCGTATCGGGCTAAATAACCCTCTTGAACCTTTGGCTGCGGCGGCCTCCATTTGAGCTGTCTTTCTTTAATTTCCTTTTGGCTAAGTTTTAACTCCAGCTTTCGGTTAGGAATATCAATAACAATCTGGTCCCCATCCTTAACAATAGCTAAGGGGCCTCCAACCTGCGCCTCCGGCGAGATGTGCCCGATACAGGGCCCTCTTGTCCCTCCGGAGAATCTACCGTCGGTAATCAAGGCTGCGCTTTCGGAAAGGCCCATACCTACTACGGCAGAAGTAGGCGAAAGCATCTCGCGCATTCCGGGGCCGCCTTTTGGCCCTTCGTAGCGAATTACAATTACCTCGGCCCGCTTAATCTTGCCGCCTAAAATAGCGCACATCGCTTCCTCTTCGGAATCAAAACACAGCGCCCGGCCGGAAAAATGCTGCATCTTCTTACTCACCGCCGATTGCTTCACCACAGCCCCTTCCGGAGCCAGATTTCCCCTCAAGACGGCCATGCCCCCTTCTTGATGATAAGGATTATTCAAGCGGCGGATGACGTCTTCGTCGTAAACGCGAGCGGCTGCGCCAATCTGGCTGACATATTTTCCGCTCAGGGTTGTCGTATTGTTTAAGCGGTCCTTCAGCCGGTTAAATACCGCCGGAATACCGCCTGCCGCGTCTAAGTCTTCCATAAAATATTCTCCGCCTGGCCGAAGATGAACAATGTGCGCAGTTTCTTTGCTGACCTTATCAAATGTATTCAAAGACAACTTAATCCCCAATTCGTGAGCAAGAGCCATAAGATGCAAAATCGTATTTGTTGAGCCGCCCAGCGCCATATCGATAACGATAGCGTTCTCGATAGCCTCTTTTTTGAGAATTGTGCGCGGTAAAATATTCTGACGGGCCAGAGCTACCGCGCGTTCCCCGCTGATGTAAGCAATCCTTTCCTTTTTTGCCGAAACCGCGCTTGCTGTTGCGCAGCCCGGCAAAGACATCCCCATTGCTTCGGTAAGACAACTCATCGTATTGGCAGTATATAAACCCTGGCAGGAGCCTGCTCCGGGGCAAGCCTCGATCTCTAAATTGTTCAGTTCGTCTTGAGAGAGCTCGCCCTTCTTAAACCTGGCCAAGGCCTCAAAGGTATCGCGAACCAGGGAAAGTTTCTTGCCTTTATATCTTCCGCAAAGCATCGGTCCGGCAGTAACCACAATTGCCGGAACATTTAGCCTGGCTATGCCCATCAACATCCCCGGCGTAATCTTATCGCAATTGGTCAAACAGACTAAACCGTCAAAACAATGGGCGCGAACTACAGTTTCCACGCTATCCGCAATCAATTCCCGCGAAGCCAGGGAATATTTCATCCCGCTGTGCCCCATAGCAATACCATCGCAGATGCCGGGGATACCAAAGAAAAAGGGCACTCCCCCCCCGCTGCAAATCCCCCGTTCAATGAAGCGCTCAAGCCTGCGCATCCCTGTATGTCCGGGAATAATATCGGAAAAACTCGTTGCCACCGCAATAAAAGGCTTGTTCATTTGGTCTTTAGTGAGGCCTGTTGCGTAGAGCAGGGAGCGATTCCCTGTGCGCTCCAGCCCCTTTTTAATTTTATCGCTTCTCATCTTTTAACCCCTCGTTTTTCAACGGTATTATATACCACGCGTTGGGCAAATGTCAACTACATTCCCTTATAACTTCTTGGTACACGATTAGTTATGGAACAAACTATTTCATAGGGGATGGTCTTGGAAACACGCGCAATCTCTTCAGCGCGCATCTGGGCCTGCCTTTGGCGGCCAATGAGCACCACTTCATCGCCAACCTTCACTCCTTTAATATGCCCCACCTCCACCATAGTCTGGTCCATAGTTACCTTGCCTACTACGGGCGCCCTTTGGCCCTTAACTAAAACAGAGGCGCGGTTAGAAAGAATACGTCCATAACCATCGGCGTAACCAATAGGCAAAGTGGCAATGCGGGTAGTTTTTTCGGTAATAAAAGTGCGGCCGTAACTGATTGAGCGGCCGGCCGGCACCTCCTTCAGATAGACAATTCTCGTCTTCAGGGATAAGGCGGCTTTTAGGTTTAGGATTCTGGCAAAACTGCGCTTGGGATATATACCGTAAATAATTATACCCGAGCGCACCAGGTTAAAGTGGGACTTCTTTAAGTCCACCAGGGCAATACTGTTTGCGGCGTGCCGATAAGTAAACTGAATATTTTTTTGGGCTAATTTTTTTAACAAATTTTCAAAGGATTCAAGCTGATAATTGGTGAAAAAATTGTCCCGGGAAGCGCTGGCGAAATGCGTATAAATACCTTCCATTCGAATATTTTTGAGCTTCGCCAACTTCTTCACAAAATCAAAAGCCTGCTGGTGCCAGACGCCAATCCTTCCCATTCCCGTGTCTATCTTAATATGCACAGGTACAATTTTACCGAGGACTTTGGCTTTATTGTTTAATGTTCGCGCAACTTCGCGACTGCAAACAGTCAAGGTAACATCGTAATCTAAAGCAGAATCCACCTCTTGCGGTAAAATCGTCCCTAACACTAAAATAGGCAGCCTTATCCCTTCTCTTCGCAGACAGACGGCTTCATCCAGGGAAGCTACACCCAGATAGTGGACGTCCAATTTCTCCAGGGTTTTTGCCACCTCAATCAAGCCGTGACCATAGGCATTGGCCTTGACCACTACCATAATCTTCGGTGACAGCGGCTTTCCTGCGCCCAGCAGCTTCTTTATCTGCCCTAAATTGTGCCTAATCGCGCCTAAATCTATTTCCGCCCACGTCGGCCTGGAAGTCATTGTCATCTCACCCTTTTTGCCTGATAAATCAGGCAACTACAATAACGCAATGTAGTTGCCCAATTTATTGGGCTTTTTTAATCTGGCATTCCTTGGGATACAAATAAAGCGGCACAAGGCTATTTACATCGTCTAATTTACCTTCCCGAAAGCGTTCCAACGCCAGAGAAACTGCCCGCGAAGCCATGGGATACCATATTTTCTCCTCGGCAAAAACAGGTCTTATGTTTTTGTTTTGGCTGATTTTTTCGCGATAAAGCCCAACTCCATCTCCCAGGAAGAAGATTCCGCCTTTTATTTTTTTCAGCAATTCTTCAATAGGTAAAAGAAGGTAACCGCTCTTGCGCTTAATCTTTCCGTTTCGCAGTTGATATAAACAGGCATAGACCTTATTCTGTTTAGCATCAACAATCGGGCAAACCTGAAAAGGCAGAGAAAATTTTCGATTTCTAACGGGACAAGTATTTTGCGCTAAAATATCCAGGCTGGGAATAGCTACCACAGGTTTACGCAAAGCATACGCTAAGCCTTTAATGGTAGTTATACCTATACGCAATCCGGTAAATGAGCCCGGCCCCTTGTTCACACAGAAACCATCTATCCTCTCTAAAGGCACCCCGGCCCTCTTCAATATCTTATCCATAAAAGAAATTAGCCGCGTAGAATGCTTCCTGTCCAGAAGCCGATGCATCCGGCTTAACACTTTATCGTCTTCGGCAACCGCCAGACTTAAAAATTTGCTTGAGGTATCCAATAAGAGTATCTTCATCTTATCTGTTTAATCAGCGCTTCATACCGTTTGTTATGGGCGGAAAACTTAATTTCCCTTTTATCCTTTCCCTTAACAATCAAATTAACCTGCAGATAATCAGGCAAAAGGAGCTTCATTTTTTCCGCCCATTCGATTACACAAACCCCGTCGTCAAACAAATACTCCTCAGCGCCTAAACATGCAATATCTTTTATTTCATCCAAGCGGTACAAATCGAAATGAAAAAGAGGAATTTTTCCGGCGTATTCTTTGATTAATACAAAAGAGGGGCTGGAAACCTCTTCTCTTTCCCTAATTCCCAATCCGGAAGCTATCCCTTTAACCAGGGTGGTCTTGCCTGAACCGAGTTCGCCTATAAGGCCCAGGACATCGCCTGCTTTTAAACGCCCGCCTATCTGCTTACCCAATTTAATTGTTTCTTGCGCCGAATTCGTTGTGACTCGCATCTAAAAATGCCGAAACCCTTTTTGTCTTAAAGAATGAACCTTTGCCTTTTTATCAATAATGGCCAGGCCTCTTTTTCTTTCCACAATCTTGCCTATACAGGTAATGGGAAACTTATCCTTCTTGTACAATTTACGCGCAGAATCCAAAGACATAGTAAATAGGAGTTCAAAATCCTCTCCTTCATAAAGGGCCTGCCTCAGGGATGCGCCCCTTGAGAGAGGAATCAACTCTTCAAAGATAACTGCCCCTACTTTACTCTGCCCTGTTATTCTTTGCAAATCGGAAGCGAGCCCGTCGGATATGTCCATCAAAGCAGTCGGCCTAAAGCGCTCAACTATTCTTTGCGCCTCTTTAAGGCGGGGAATAAAATTAAATTGCTTTAGTCTTCTTGAGCCGCCTAAATTGCCGCTAACAAAGATCAAATCGCCCGCTTTTGCCCCTGAGCGCAAAGTTAAATTGCGTTTTTTTACCTCCCCCATTAAAGAAATGCATAAAACAATAGATTTTGCGCGCACTGTATCTCCGCCGACAATATTTATCCCGAATTCTTCAGCCAAAGTATGCGCCCCGCGCATAATCTCATCCACCGCCCGCAGGGAAATATTTTTCGGAAAACCTGCCGAAACTACGGCGTATTTGGGGATGCCGCCCATTGCCGCAATGTCGCTGATATTTACCGCCAGGGCCTTGCGCCCAATCTGGGCAAAGCTAACATCCTTACGCCTGAAATGCACTCCTTCGATGAGCATATCCGTAGTAAAGAGAAGATATTTATCTCTGGTATAGGAAAGCACCGCCGCATCATCGCCCACGCCGCAGATTACAGATTTATCGCACTTAATCTTTTTGGCAATACGCTCAATCAACCCAAACTCTCCAATCTGTCGTAAGGTTTTCACAACAGTTTCCTCAAACTATCCTTGTACGGCCTGCGGAAGATGCCGCGTTCGGTAACGATCGCCCAAATCAAACGATGCGGCGTAACGTCAAAGGCCGGGTTATACACCTTAACCTTCTTTGGGGCAATCTGCCTGCCAAAAACCTTTCTCACTTCATCAGGGCCTCGAAGCTCAATGGGTATGTCCTTGCCCGATTTTAGACGCATATCAAAAGTTGATACAGGGGCAACTACATAAAAGGGGATGCGATGAAAGTCGGCCAGAACCGCCAAATTATATGTGCCAATTTTGTTGGCCGTATCGCCGTTGGCCGCAATGCGGTCAGCGCCCACCAGAATCTTGTCAATCCTTCCCTCCTTCATCAGTTGGGCCGCCATATTGTCACAAATCAAGGTAACATCGACTTTGTGTTTCATCAGTTCCCAGCTGGTAAGACGGGCTCCCTGTAAAACCGGGCGGGTCTCATCTGCATAAACCCTTATTCTTTTTCCCTCAAGCTTCGCTTTATAGATTACGCCCAGGGCCGTGCCGTAATCGGCTGTAGCCAGGGCCCCGGCATTGCAGTGCGTAAGAATAGAATCTTTATCCCTGATTAATTTGCTGCCGAAATAAGCCATCTTGCGGCAGATATCCTTGTCCTCCCGGATAATCTTAAGCGCTTCTTTAAGTAAAAACTCCTTCAAAAAAGAAACACTTTCCCGGGAATGCGCTTCAACGAGCTTTTCCATTCTCTCTAACGCCCAGAAAAGATTTACCGCCGTGGGCCGGGCTTTCTTAAAATATTGAATCACCATTTTAAGTTCCTGCCTGAACTGCGCAAAGCTATTGGCCTTAGAATTACGCATACCTAAAACTACTCCCAAGGCCGCGGCAATCCCTATGGCAGGGGCGCCCCGTACTTTTAACTTCCTGATGGCCCGCCAAAGCTGCCCGGCGCTGCTTAAATTAAGATAGACCAGCTTTGTGGGAAGTTTGGTCTGGTCAATAATTCTTACTTTATTTTTTTTCCAAGCAATCGTTTCCATACTGTATTTCTCATCTGTGTTTCTTATTGAGCAAGTTGAAAAAGGTATCTTCCTAAAAACAAAAAGGTAATCATCAGGCCGTTATGCAAAATATGAATTGTAATTGCGGGAATAAGCGAACCTGTTTTTTCATACACATAAGCCAACAAAAGACCCAAAACCATAATGGGTAAAAAACCGATAAGGTTGCCGTGTAGACCGGCAAAAACAGCCGCTGTTAGCACCATCGCTGTCTGCCTGCCCCACTTTTTCTTTACAGCATTGTAGGCAAAGCCGCGAAAAAATATTTCCTCGACAATCGGCCCTAAGACAACGACCATTATCGCTGAATAAACCAGAAGCCAAAGCTTTTCTTCCTGAAGAAATAATTCAAATATTATTTGCTGAGGCGGCTGATAATTAAAGGACGCTGCCAGCCATATTAACAACGATAAAAGAAAAGTCAGGACCGGCACAAAGGCGATGTAGCTTAAAATTGCCAAAAAGATAAGTTTGGGCGCAGCTTTAATCTTAAGTCCCATTGCCGCAACTTTCTGTCCGTATTTTACTTTTACAAAATAGACGATAAAACCCAAAATCAGCAAATCCATAATGCCGGTATTTAATAAAGGGAGAAACTGCAGCAAGCTCTTTTGCCCTGATAGAGACGACAAGAGTTGCGCCTCGATAATTTGAATGATATATCCGAAAAAAACAAATATTATTGCTAACTTAAAGATATCCCGCAGGCCCCACCTAACCCGCAAATGCCGTCCGGTTACTTTAAGGATCTCTCTCTTTCCGGCTTTGGCCGCCAGGATGCGAATATCCAAAAAAAGGCCCAGAGAAAAGACAAAAACAGCGCCCAAACCCAGAATATTTATAAGGGCTATTTGTCCTTTCTTTTCCAAAACCTCGTACCACGATATCTTTTTATCTGCTTTCAGGCTAAATTCAGCCCCGGCATCTTTGGCGGGCAGGCGGGATTGGAAAGTCTTTTTTTCGAGCAAACTTTCCGAAAGTTCCGGAATCTTTTCCGAAAAGATAACGAGGGCGTTAAAGAAAAGGATAAAGGAGAGCATCAAGATGTACGCCCTCTCTTTATTAACAAAATCTCTTATCCGGGAAATGTTGAAATTACAAAACATATTATACTATTCGGGGAAAAAGAGGCTCGCCTTTATTGACTTTAGTGCCGGGCGGAAAACTTGCGCCGGCAAGTAAATCTTCAAAAGTTGCCTGCCCACCCCGCTTATCGGAAGGCAGGCCCAGGGCCTTAAGCATTTTTGAGGAGGTTGCGGGAATAAACGGATAAATTAAGATTGCCACCCGCCTTAGAACTCCCGCCAGATTATAAACCACTGTAGCAAGCCTGGCGAAGTTGTTCTGCCTGGACAAATTCCAGGGCTTAACATCCTCAATATATTTGTTTGCCGTATTAATCAGGCTCCAGATTGAATCCAATGCCCGCCCAAACTCTAAATCCTCCATCGCCTGAAAATATTTTTTGGGTAAGTCTTTGAACCGGGAAATTAAAGGTTTATCAAATGCATCCCCTGGCCCGGGCTTGGGCACTACGCCCTGAAAATACTTCTCCAGCATTGTCAGGGAACGGTGAAGCAAATTGCCCAGGTCATTGGCAAGGTCGCCATTAATACGTTTGATTAAAGCATCTTCAGAAAAATCGCCGTCTTCTCCAAAAGAAATCTCTCTTAGCAGAAAATATCTCAAGGCGTCCGTGCCGTATTTGTCCGCTAATTTAACGGGGTCCACCGCCACGCCTTTGCTTTTGCTTATCTTTTCTCCCTTAATATTAACGAAGCCGTGGACAAAAACCTTTCGGGGCAATTCGATATCGGCTGCCAAAAGAATAGCCAGCCAGACTGCTGTGTGGAACCACAAAATATCTTTGCCGATTAGCTGGACATCGGCCGGCCAATATCTTTTAAATTTCTCCTCAGGATAGCCTAAAACAGAAATATAATTTAGCAAGGCGTCGAACCAAACAAAGATTGTATGCCGCCCGTTCACAGGAAGAGGAATGCCCCAGCTAAAACTGGAACGGGAAATGCTTAAATCCCTGATGCCCTCTTTTATCCTGTTAATAATTTCGCTTCTTTTCATTTGCGGCTGAATAAAACCTTTGTTATTTTGGATATACTCCAGAATCTTCTGCTGGTATTTACTCATTTTGAAGAAATAACTTTCTTCCTTTATTTTTTCCACTTTTCTCTTATGTATAGGGCAAAGGCCGCTCTTTAAGTCTCTTCCGGTATAAAAAGCTTCACAATCAACACAGTATAATCCTTCATACTCCCCTTTATAAATATCGCCTTTTTCATAAATTTTTTTAAATATGCTCCTGACTATCTCTATGTGCCGATTCTGCGTAGTTCTTATAAAACTGTCATAAGATATATTCAACTTTTCCCAAAGGTCAATAAACTTTTTAGACATCTTTTCAACAAATTTACCGGGTTCTTCGTTTGATTTCAAGGCGCACCTTTGTATTTTTTGTCCATGTTCATCTGTGCCGGTGGAAAAAAATACATCGTCACCGATTCTTCGATGCCACCTTGCAATAACATCAGCGCAGACCTTTTCATAAGCATGCCCGATATGCGGAGGAGCTGAAGGATAATCGATTGCCGTTGTAATATAAAATTTCTTTTTCATGGTATAGAAAAGTATCTAGCGTATACCACTGCGAAAATTGCCCATTAAGGTTATTGCCGAAGGCAATTTTCTTGTTTAACAGGATAAGTGAGTTGTATCTGCCTTCCTTCTTCGCCTATTTCCACCAGCACAGACCTTTTTAAGGGGTTAACACTGATAACTCTTCCTTTTCCTTCTTTTGTATTAATTGTTTCGCCCTGTTTAGGTAAATTTCTTAAGAATTCTTTATAGACTTTATATTCATAACCCAGGCAGCACATCAGCCTTCCGCAAACGCCGGAAATCTTCGTAGGGTTTAGAGGCAGGTTTTGGTCCTTGGCCATACGTACAGTAACCGGCTCAAAATCTTTTAAGAAGCTTTTGCAGCAAAGAACGCGCCCGCAGGGGCCGTAGCCTCCGAACATTCTGGCTTCATCGCGAACGCCTATTTGCCTTAATTCAATCCTGGCCTTAAAGATACGGGCTAAATCCTTGACCAGCTCCCGGAAATCAATCCGGCCATTCGCTGTAAAATAAAAAATAAATTTACTGCGGTCAAAAGAATATTCTGCATCTACAAGCTTCATATCCAGCTTATGTTCCGCTATTTTTTTTGCGCAAGTGCCGATCGCTTCTTTTGTCTTCTTTCTATTCTCCTCAATTTGGCGTAAGTCATCTCTGCTGGCAATTCTTATAACCTTGCGCAAAGGAGCTTCAATCTCCGCCTCGGAAACCGACTCCGCCTCGGAAACAATCTGGCCATATTCTTTGCCCCTTTCGGCTTCAACTATCACATAATCCCCGACTTTAACCTTTTTTAAATAGGCCTGCCCGCCCTGCTCATCGGCAGGCTGCTGCGCAGCCCTTGCGCCCGGATGAAAGATCTGCCTTATGCCGAAACGCGCAGCTAAATCTCTTATGCTAAAATAGGCTATCTTCTCTCCCTCTCTGATTTTAACTAAAACTACTTCCTGCATTTAATGAGCGCTCCTTTAGTTTTTCTGCTTCAGTTTGTGCGAATTATCCCGCCGAGTGTGCCAAAATTATGGAACAGAATTTTGGCGCTTCTTACGAGGCGGGTTAATTTTGAGCAACATTACCTCAAGGGCAATTTTAGGATTGACATTTTGCTCAATCAGTCTGTGCGCATCGTTTATTCTGGCTATGATTTGCTCTAACTCCCGAAAGCCAAACAACTTCGCCTGTGATTTTATCCTTTCAATCCGGTCGGCATTTATAATGCTGGATGCCGGTAATCCTGCCTTAAAGATTACAATATCCCTGAACCAGTTCGAAAGAGAGCTGATTTGTCCGGCCAGTTCTCTTTTGTCTTTGATATTAAAAATATCCGTAGAACAAATACGCCGATCATCCTGACAAACCCGGTCAATCAGGTAATTCTTTTTGTCTAAGCTATTGCTGTCTTTTAAACTTAAGGCCCTGCCGATTCTTCCTTCTGCCTGCGCCGATAAAAAATGCACATCATTGGCTTTTAGTCTGTATCGATGAGTTAGGATTTCTTTTAGTCTTTCTAACCTTAGCGGGTAAAATTTGATTATTTGAGAGCGCGAGATTATAGTCGGCAAAAGTCCGCTAATGTTGGCAGAGGTCAAAATTATCAAAGTAAGGCCGGAGGGTTCTTCCAGAGTCTTCAAAAGACTGTTGGCGGCCTCTTCGGTCATACTGTCCGCCTTCAGGATAATAAAGACCTTGTATTTGCCTTCGTAAGCTTTCAGAGAAACCTCTTTCTGCACCAGGCGAATCTCATCAATGGAAATTCTTGCGGATTTCCCCGGCTCAGTCCAGTGCACATCGGGGTGGTTAAAATCATCGATTTTGCGGCAAGATATGCAGCTGTCGCAGCAATCTATAAATAAAGCCTTGTTCTTAACGGGATTCTCGCAGTTCAAAAATTTAGCCAGGTTTTCAGCCAGAAAAGTTTTCCCCACACCTTCCGGCCCCAAAAACAGATAAGCATGAGCAAGCCTGTCTTTATTTACGCAGCTGCGAAAGAACTCAATCGCCTTATCCTGACCTTCTATATCTTTAAACGCCATCTTATTAAATTGTTAAACTGTTACACTGTTAAATTGTTAAAATAAGAAAAAACAATGCAGTAATTTAGCAATGCAGCAATTTATTAACAATATCCCTAATCGCGGCCTGGGTCCTGGCAATTTCCCAAGCCAGCGGCACTACCTTTATCCTGCGCGGATTCTGGCGGGCCAGTTTAAGATATCCTCTCCTTACCCGGCAATGAAACTCCAGAGACCTCTTCTCAATGCGGTCGCGTCTCCTTGACCTGCGCAAGCCCTCCTTTGCGCCTATATCTAAAAGAATAGTTAAATCAGGTTGAATACCGCAAGCAACTAATCTGCCGATCTGTTTTATTAAATTCACATCTAATCCTGCGCCATAGCCCTGATAAGCAATTGTGGCATCCAGGAACCTATCCAGGACAACAATCTTCTTCTGTTTTAAAACAGGTAAAATCTTCTCGCGGGCCAATTGCGCCCGCGCGGCTTGATAAAGAAGCATCTCGCAAACTGTGTCCATCTTTTTATTTTTCAAGTCAAGAAGAATATCGCGAAGCTTCTCGCCAATCGCTGTGCTTCCCGGCTCGCGCAGGCAAAACACAGGAAAACCTTTTCGGCGAAGCTCGCTGCAAAGCAGACGCACATGCGTGCTTTTTCCACTGCCCTCAGGACCTTCAAAAGTAATTAAGATGCCTCGCGTTAACTTTTTATTCGCCATATAGTCCCTTCTTTGGTATCCTCTAAAATTATACCTTGCTCTTCCAGCTCTTTCCTAATCCTGTCCGCTTCAACGAAATTGCCTTTTTTTCGAAAATCATTTCGCTTCTTAATTAATAGTTCAGTTTTACCTATAATATGGGCATCAGATTTAATTTCCTTTACATGGGTCTTAAAGGTAATGCCAAATATCCTGCTGCAATCTTGAAGCACATCTTGCGCGCTTTGGAGAATTCTATGGTATTCATCTTTATAATCGGCTAACAATCTATTGCTGAAACTTACAAGTTCAAACATAACGGCTAAGGCCTGCGGCGTATTAAAATCATCGTCCATTGCTTGCTCGAAGCGCTTTTTAAACTTAATGGTATTTTTATCTCGTTTAAGACGCTTAGCGGTTGTTTTTCCTTTAGGAAATTTTCTATTTAATTTATCAAAAAATGTCAGAAACTTCTCGTAGGCAGCTTTAGCTTCATAAATCCTCTGTTCATTGAAGTCAATGGGGCTGCGATAATGGGCCGAGAGAAAAAAGATTTTCAAATAATTTAGATCTTTATGTTTATGTATAAAATCTTTTATAGTAACAAAATTTCCCAGTGACTTTGCCATTTTCCGGCCGTTTATGTCCAGCAGGCCGTGATGTATCCAGTATTTGGCAAAAGGTTTTCCGGTCAAGGCTTCGCTCTGTGCAATCTCATTCTCATGATGCGGAAAAATGAGGTCTCTACCGCCGGCGTGTATATCTAAAGTTTCTGTTTCTAGATACTTCGTACTCATAGTGGAACACTCAATATGCCAACCAGGACGACCACTTATTTTTATCTTAATTTTTTTTTCTCTATTTGAAACTTTTATTTCAAAAATAGCATCCCACCCTGGTTCATCGGGTTCTGATTTTTTCCATAGAACAAAATCTAATGGATCAAGTTTATTTTTATCTGGCTCAATCCTTACCCCCTTCAACATCTGCTCGATACTTTGACCGGACATTTTCCCGTAATTCTTAAATTTACGCACGCTAAAATATACTCCGCTATCCGTAATATAGGCATAACCTTTTTCGATTAAACCTTGAATGTATTTAACCATCTCCGGAATATTTTCCGTCGCCCGTGGCTCAAAATCACCCTTATCAATTCCTAAGCTCTTTAAATCTTCATCGTACCTATCAATATATTTTTTTACCAAATCTTTCCAGCCAACCTTTAATTCATTGGCACGGTTAATGATTTTATCGTCAATATCGGTGATATTGCGCACAAAATTCACCTGAAATCCCCGGTATTTAAGATAACGCCTGATTACATCAAAGATATAAAGGCTCCTGGCATGCCCGATGTGACTTTCATCGTATACCGTGACCCCGCAAGTATAGATATTTACCTGAGGCGGGTTTATTGGAATGAATTCTTCTTT
>CAZPSS010000007.1:12866-17713 GCA_964589565.1 uncultured Planctomycetia bacterium | reverse complement strand
GTGGCCGCATATGCCTTGGTTCTAAGCGTGCAATCGGGTTTTCAAGCCGCACTTATGGCGCCCACCGAAATTTTAGCGGAACAACACTACCTTACCTTAAGTAACTTATTTGCGCCTTTAGATATTAAAGTGGGTATGCTGATAAGCAGTATGGGCTCCCCGGCCAAATCAAACACGCTTGAAGAGATAGAATCGGGAACACTGGATGTCGTGGTGGGCACACACGCTCTGATTGAAGAAAACCTGCAGTTTAAAAAATTAGGGCTGGTAATAATCGATGAGCAGCATAAGTTTGGCGTAGCGCAAAGATTGCTCCTGCGTAAAAAAGGGCTAAATCCGGATTTTCTCATAATGAGCGCCACTCCCATTCCGCGCACATTAACAATGACCGTTTACGGAGACCTGGATATTTCTACAATTAAGGAGCTGCCCAAAGGACGGCTTCCTATCTCTACGTTCTGGGTCAAGGAAAGCGCGGTCAAAGATGTATATAATTTTATCCGCGAAGAAGTAGCCCGCGGAAGGCAGGCTTATATTGTATGCCCTTTAATCAAACCGGGCAAAACTTTCCAGCTCAAGACAGCTACGCAGATGTATAAGAAGCTGAAAGAAGAAGAATTTTCCGGCTTACGCCTGGGGCTTGTCCATGGCCGGATGAAGAGCCGGGAAAAAGAAAAGGTTATGCAGGGTTTTAAAGAGCATAAAATTGATGTGCTAATCTCCACTACAATCATCGAAGTGGGTATAGACATTTCGAATGCCTCGGTGATGGTTATTGAAAATGCGCAAAATTTTGGCTTGAGCCAGTTGCATCAGTTAAGGGGAAGGATAGGCCGGGGCCGGCATCCCTCTTATTGCATTTTAGTTTCCGACCTGGGCAAAACAGAAAAGGCTAAGCGGCGCATCGATGCAATGCTTGATACGCAAGACGGTTTTCGCTTAGCAGAGGAGGACATGGATATCCGCGGGCCGGGGCAATTCTTTGGCCCCGCACAACACGGTCTGCCGGAATTAAAGATTGGAAATATTGTCAGGGATATGCAGCTGCTGGAAGTTGCGCGCTTCGAGGCCTTTTCCCTGATAAAGACCGACCCCTATCTTAAAGCGCCACAACACTGCCTTATCCGCCAAAGGCTCAAGGAAAGGTTTCGCTACGAGAATATCGGGTTATTGTCAGCATAAATTTTCGAAATAGCTTTTAGATACAAACAATGCGTATAATTGCCGGAAAACTTAAAGGGCATAGATTAGAAACGCCCAGGGGCGTAAATATTCGCCCAAGCTCACAAAAGGCCAAAAAGGCCCTTTTTGATATTCTGGGCGAAAAGATACGCGGAGCTTCTTTCTTAGAGCTCTTTGCCGGAAGCGGGAATATCGGCATTGAGGCCAAAAGCCGGGGGGCAAAGAGCGTCTTTTTTGTAGAAAATAACCGCTCCTGCATAAAAGTAATTAAGGCGAACCTAAGGCGGCTGGGGATTTGTGCACAGGTTTTGCCCTTTGATGCCGAAAAGGCCATCGAGGTGTTTTATAAAAAGAAACAGAAATTTGATATTGTTTTCCTGGACCCGCCTTATTATAAGAATGAACTAAAAAATACCTTGAAAAAAGTCAGCCTTTATGATATATTACAACCTCATTCATACCTGATCGCCGAACACAATAAGAAACAAGTTTTACCGCAGCAGATTCACAGTCTCAGGCTAATCTTTAGCAGGAGCTATGGAGACAGCGCTTTCTCTTTTTATCAAATGAGGTCCGATTTACATGAAAAAAATAGCTGTTTATCCGGGCACCTTTGACCCGGTAACCTACGGACATATAGATATAATTAACCGGGCAATAAAAATATTTGACCGCCTGATAATAGCGGTAGCACTTAAGCCCCAAAAAAAGGTTGTCTTTTCGGCTGAAGAAAGAGTGGAGATGCTCAAAGCAGCTACCAGAAGAATTCCCCGGATAAGTATTGAATGTTTTGAGGGTCTTCTGGTCAATTATGTAAAAAGAAAAAAAGCCGCCGTAATGGTCAGGGGTTTAAGAATGATCTCCGACTTTGAATATGAATTTCAGATGGCCCTGACTAATAGAAAGCTTAAGCCCGAGATTGAAACCGTCTATATGATGCCTAATGAGTCCTACTGCTATATTTCTTCCAAACTTATAAAGGAAACGGCTTTTCTGGGCGCAAATCTAAAAGATTTTGTGCCGCCTTTTATAGAGAAGAAGCTAAAAGCACGTTTGAGAAAAAATAAGTGAATATCTTCGACAATATCTATCGCCGGGCCAGGAAAAACCCCAAAAGAATTGTTCTTCCGGAAGGTGATGAGCTGCGCGTAATTGAAGCTGCCTCAGAAGCGGCAAGATTGAACCTGGCCCGGATAATCCTCTTAGGCAAAAGCGATGTAATTTTGAACAAAGCCAGAAAAAATAATTTAGCTCTTGAAGGAATTGAAATCATTGATCCCAAGAAAGATAAAAAACTTAAAAATTACATCAAAGTTTATTATGAACTAAGAAAACGGGGAGGAATAACTCATCAAAACGCCGCAGCCTTGTTCAGGAAAAATCTTGTATATTTTGCGGCCATGATGTTGTGGGAAAACAGGATAGATGGATTTGTTGCAGGCGCCTGCTACAAAACTTCAGATGTGGTCAGAGCAGCTTTTCGCTGTATTAAGAAAGATCCTGCCTATTCGGTAGCTTCAGGTTCTTTTTTGGTCCAGATTAAGGATAGCGGTTATGGAGAAAAGGGCTTATTTTTGTTTGCCGATTGCGCAATCGTGCCTTTGCCGAACGTCCAACAGTTGGCAGATATTGCTATAACTTCGGCTGAGACTTGGGTGAAAGTTACCGGCTTTCAGCCTCGGGTGGCTATGTTGAGTTTTTCTACTAAAGGTTCAAGTTCACATCCTTGCCTAGATAAGGTTAGGCAGGCCTGCGAAACGGTAAAGAAGCAAAGGCCTGATTTAATTATCGATGGCGAATTACAAGTTGACAGTGCAGTTGAGCCCGAAGTAGCCCGGATTAAAGCTGCGCAAAGCCCTTTATCTGGAAGAGCAAACATTTTAATTTTTCCTAATTTAGAGGCAGGCAATATTGCCTATAAGCTGGTGCAGCGGCTTGCCCATGCCAGAGTAGCGGGGCCGCTTATTCAAGGCCTGGGGCGCCCCTGCAGTGATTTATCGCGCGGAGCAACTCCCAAAGAAATTGTCGATGCTATTGCCGTAACTGCCGTCAGAGCACAGTGATATGATAATTTTAGTGTTAAATTGCGGCAGTTCTTCCGTTAAATATCAGCTTTATGATATGCCGAAAGAAATATGCCTGGTAAAAGGAGTTGTAGAAAAAATCGGCATAAAGGCCCCCAACCACAAGGCCGCAGTAAAATTAATTATCCGAAGCCTGCTTGCCCCGTTAGACAGCAAACATCCAATAATCAATGCAGTAGGACATAGGATTGTGCATGGAGGGGAGAAGTTTAAAGAATCCACTATCATAGATAAAACAGTGATTAAGGCGATAAAGCAGTATGGCAGGTTGGCTCCTTTGCATAATCCGCCGAACCTTGCCGGAATTTACGCCTGTAAGCAATCACTTCCTCAAACTTCCCAGGTGGCTGTTTTCGATACAGCATTTTATCAAAGTATGCCCCGCTGTGCCTATCTTTACGGATTGCCTTATGCCTTCTATAAGAGATACGCAATTCGCCGCTATGGTTTCCACGGCACCAGCCATCGCTATGTGGCAGAACAAGGCGGAAAAATTTTGCGTAAGCCCCTTAAATCCTTAAAAATTATTACCTGCCATTTAGGCAGCGGCTGTAGCATCACCGCGATAGATAAAGGCAGGCCTATCGATACATCAATGGGATTCACCCCTTTAGAAGGGCTGGTGATGGGCACACGCTGTGGTGACATTGACCCGGCAGCGGTGCTCTATCTGATGAAGAAAAAAAAGTTAAGTATTGCCGCGACTGCTGAACTTTTAAATAAATCAAGCGGGCTTCTGGGGCTTTCCGGCAGGAGCAACGATATGCGCGATATCTTAAATCTTGCTCAGCGGGGTAACCAAAGGGCAAATATTGCCCTGGAGGTTTTTATTTATAGAATTAGAAAATATGCAGGCGCTTATATAGGCGCAATGAATGGTTGCGATGCCCTTATCTTTACTGCCGGAATCGGAGAAAATACGCCCTACATAAGAAGAAAGATTTGCCGGCATTTGTCTTCGTTAATTGAGAAATTTAAGATGCGCATTTTGGTAATTCCCACTAATGAAGAGTTAATGATTGCCCGGGACACGTATCGTCTGGTAAAATGAAAATATACATAGATCAGATTCCCGATTCGGGATTGGAGCTTAGCGAAAAATGCGAGCCTTCTGTTTTAGATCTGGACAGAGCAGATATTAAAATTAATGAGCCGATAAATTTGCTTGCTCATATCAGTAAAGAGGCTAACTTTATTTTTGTCAAACTGAATATCAACCTTACTATGCATCTCGTTTGTAGTAGATGCCTGGAAAAGTTTGCTGCTTCTGAGTCTTTAGAAATTAAATTAAATTTTCCTATAGAGAACAAAAGCATAGTAGACCTCGCTGATAGGTTACGGGAAGAGATAATCTTAGGCTATCCTCTGAAACCGCTTTGCCGTCCTGACTGCCGGGGCCTCTGCGGGATTTGCGGCCAGAACTTAAATAGAGGCGTTTGTAAATGTAAAGGAGACAAAAATGGCGCATCCAAAAAGACGGCACTCTAAAACAAGACGCGATAAAAGACGCACACACGACAGATTAAATAAACCTCATTCGGGCTTTTGTCCGCAATGCAAGCAGCCTAAACTGCCTCATCG
>CAZPSS010000007.1:0-12766 GCA_964589565.1 uncultured Planctomycetia bacterium | reverse complement strand
ATAGTCCTTGATGGAATGGGCGGGGATAAAGCCCCGTATGCTACGATAGAAGGCGCAGTCCTGGCTGCGCGGGAATTAGACATACATATAATCGTTGTAGGCATAAAAGATGTTCTCGAAAGAGAGCTCTCTAAATACGGCAAGCGTCTTTCTAATATAGAAATACATCATGCCTCAGAGATTATTGACATGCGCGATGCGCCTGCTTCCAGTGTAAGAAAAAAGAAAGATTCATCAATTAATGCTGCCGTAAAGCTGGTTAAGGAGGGCAAAGCTGATGCTATGCTCAGTGCAGGCAATACCGGCGCAGTAGTTTGCGCTACCACTCTCTATTTCAGGCTGCTAAAAGGCATTGAGCGCCCGGGCATAGCTATTGTTGCCCCTACCTTGAAAGGAGTCTCTTTAATTATCGATGTAGGAGCAAATATTGACCCCAAACCTATCCATCTACTCCAATATGGGATAATGGGGGATGTCTACAGCAAGGCTATTTTGAACAAGCTTAAACCTACAGTAGGGCTCCTGAACATCGGGCAAGAGGCTTCCAAGGGCACGGATTTTACCAAAAAGGCCTACAGCCTTTTTGTAGAAAGCCGCCTGAACTTTATCGGCAATATCGAAGGCCGCGACCTCTTTAACGGCAGATGTGACGTAGTAGTTTGCGATGGATTTGTAGGCAATGTAGTCTTAAAGGTGAGTGAAAGCCTGGCAGAAAGTCTCAGTGCTTTGCTGAAACGGGAGCTGAGCAAAAACTTTATTACCAAAATGGGCGCTTTATTTAGCAAATCAGCGCTTAAGACAATGAAAAGAGAGATGGATTATACCGAATACGGCGGTGCGCCTCTTTTGGGAATAGACGGCACTTGTATCATCTGTCATGGCTCCTCAACCGCTAAGGCGATTAAAAACGCTATTAGAGTAGCCGCGGAATTTGTCAATCATAAGGTAAACCAGCACATCGTCGACTCGCTTACCCCCTCCACCTTATAAAACTGCTAAATTGCTAAACTGTCAAATTGCTAAATGAGAGAAACAATTTAACAATGATGGTAAATGTAGCCTATATATTTCCCGGTCAAGGCGCGCAATATGTCGGAATGGGCGAAGACTTTTATTGTCGCTGCCCCCAGTCAAAAGAGGTTTTTGAGCGCGCAAATAATGTTTTGGACTTTGATTTAACCGGGCTCATATTTAAAGGGCCGGTTGAAGAACTTACCAAAACTATTAATTGTCAAGTAACGGTTTTTGTTGTAAGTGTTGCTTTTCTTAAGGCTCTGCAGGCGCATAAGCCGGATATAAGTGTAAGATATACTGCCGGCTTAAGCCTGGGAGAATATACGGCATTGGTAGCGGCCGGGGCAGTCGGCTTTGAAGAAGCCCTAAAGTTGGTGCGTAAAAGGGCCGAATATATGGATGAGGCCGCTCAGCAAAATCCGGGCGCAATGCTCTCACTGCTCGGCCTGCCTTTAGCTCGTGTAAAGAAAATCTGTGAAGAAACAAAAGTGGAGATTGCCAATCTGAATTGTCCGGGACAAATAGTAATTTCCGGCCAATTAGCCGCCTTAGAGAAGGCCGGGGAGTTGGCGCAAGCCTCAGGCGCCAGGCGGGTTATCCCTTTAAAAGTAAGCGGGGCCTTTCATTCTTCTTTGATGGCGCCGGCCGCGCAAAAACTGGCTAAGGCATTAAAAGAAGCCGAGTTTCATCAGCCCAAAATACCTGTAATAAGCAATGTTACTGCGGCAGAGGAAAGCACGCCGCAGGAGATTAAGGATAATTTAGCCCGGCAGGTGGCTTCAGGCACACGCTGGGAAGATTCGATAAATTTTATCAGCTCTTGCGGAATAAGAAAATTTATCGAGATTGGTCCGGGTAAGGTGTTAAAGGGACTTTTGCGCAAAATAGACCCACAATTGACGGTATATAATATTGAGACGGTTGAGGATTTGGAGGGTTTTTCTACGTCATTGCGAGCCAAAGTTGAAAGGAGGAAACTTAGTGATATCACTGAAAGATAAAGTGGCCATAATTACAGGCGGGGCAAGGGGGATCGGCAAAGAGATTGCTCTTGCCTTAGCCAGAGAAGGGGTAAGATTGGCTCTTGCCGATATAAACCCTGAAAATTTAGCGCAAGCCGAGAAGGAACTTGCCTCTTGCGGTGTTAAAGTCTGCACTTTTGCGGTGGATGTTACCGATTTTAGCCAGGTAGAACAGATGGTGAACAAAACGCTTGACAAATTTAAAAAGATTGATATACTAATCAACAATGCCGGCATAACGCGTGATGCCCTTTTGGTTCGAATGAAAGAAGAAGACTGGGATAAGGTCTTGGCCGTTAATCTAAAGGGGACATTTAATTGCACCAGGGCTGTTTCCAAAGTAATGCTTAAGCAGAGAAGCGGTAACATTCTCAGCATTGCTTCCATCATCGGGTTAATCGGTAATGTCGGCCAGGCAAATTACGCGGCCTCCAAAGCAGGCATAATCGGTTTAACTAAAAGTGCGGCCAAAGAACTGGCGCCGCGCGGCATTAATGTAAACGCTATTGCCCCGGGATTTATCCAGACAGAGATGACTGCTGCTCTTAGCGAAGAGGTAAGGTCTAGGATGCTGGAGGCAATCCCCTTAAAGAGATTTGGCAGTCCGGAAGATGTCGCTATGTTAGCTGTGTTTTTGGTTAGTGAGAAGGCCGCGTATATTACCGGACAGGTAATTTGTGTTGACGGAGGAATGGTTTAAGTGAGGACATAACTTACGGAGCGTAAGCGAACGTAAGTTATGTGTCCAAACTTATCCCCCCTTCTTGCTTTCGCAAGAAAGCAGGGGGGATTAATTCGCACAGCGACTTATGTTTACTCACTTCGTTCGTTCCATAAGTCGCGTGCTCATTAAAGGAGGAAAAAAGATGGCTTTGGCTGATGATATAAAGGCAATTATTGCGGAGCAACTAGGAGTCAAAATTGAAGAAGTTACTGAAAATGCCTCGTTTGTGGATGACCTGGGAGCAGATTCCCTGGATACGGTTGAATTGGTTATGGCTTTGGAGGAAAAATTTGCTGTGGAGATTCCTGATCAGGACGCGGAGAAGATGTCCACTGTAGGCGAAGCCATTAAGTATCTTGAAGAAAAAACAAAAAAGTAAGGCATGGATAGAGAAAGAAGAGTTGTAATTAGCGGCGTAGGGGTTGTATCTCCTGTAGGCAATAGTATAAATGAGTTTTGGAATTCCCTTATCTGTGGAAAAAGCGGCATTCAAAGAATTACTCAATTTGATCCTGCCCAATATAGCTCTCAGATAGCCGGTGAAGTAAAAGACTTCGACTCATCTCAATATATTTCTCCTAAGGAAAAAAGGCGTATGGATAAATTCGTAGAATACGCCTTAGTTGCCGCTCATCAGGCTGTAACTGATGCACAAATTGATTTTACAAAGGAAGACCCTTACCAGACAGGTGTACTTATAGGTTCAGGCATTGGCTCTTTATATACTATCCAGGAACAGACTAAGGTACTAATAACAAAAGGGCCTGCCAAAATGTCGCCTTTTACTATTCCTATGCTCATTGTAAATATGGCTTCCGGCTGGGTAGCCATTTCTCTTGGGGTGAAAGGACCAAACTCTGCTGTAGCTACGGCCTGCGCTTCCGGAGGGCACGCAATTGGCGATGCCTTTAAGATTATTCAGCGCGGCGATGCCCAGGTGATGATTACCGGAGGAGCCGAAAGTTGCATCTGTCAGACAGGGGTGGGCGCTTTTTGCGCGATGAAGGCCCTATCCACAAGGAATAATAAACCGGAGAAGGCCTCAAGACCATTTGATAAGAATCGTGATGGATTTATTCTGGCCGAAGGCGCAGGCATAGTGCTCTTGGAGAGCCTTGAACATGCCCAAAAGCGAAATGCTTCCATTTATGCGGAAATTACAGGCTATGGCATGAGCGGCGATGCCTATCATATGACCGCTCCTGACCCCAAAGGAGAAGGTGCGGCACGGGCAATGAGCGAGGCCCTGCGCGATGCTCAGATTAAACCAGAGGATATCTCTTATATTAACGCTCACGGAACCTCAACACCCCTTAACGATAAAGTAGAGACCTTGGCGATAAAGAAGGTCTTTGCTAAGCACGCCCAAAAAGTGCCGGTGAGTTCCACCAAGTCAATGACCGGACATCTTTTGGGGGCCGCCGGAGCCGTGGAATTTATTGCCTGTTGCCTGTCTATCAAAAATAACATTATTGCCCCCACCATTAATTACGAAACCCCTGATCCGGATTGCGACCTGGATTATGTGCCCAACCGGGCCAGAGAAGCTAAGATAGATACAGCGATGTCCAATTCTTTGGGATTTGGCGGACATAACGCATCCTTGATAGTAAGGAGATTTCAGTAATGGATTATCAATTAACGGAAAAACAAATAATGATTCGCGATTTGGCCCGTAAAATAGCCCGGGAGAAGATTAAGCCTAAGGCCGCTGAGTATGACGAAAAGGAAGAATTTCCCTGGGAAATAATGAAGGTTTTGGCTGATAGCGATTTGTTCGGCGTATATATAGAGGAAAAATATGGGGGCACCGGCGGCGGCGTTTTAGACTTAGCCATTGCCACCGAAGAACTATCCTGCGCCTGCGGGGGAATTGCGGTATGCTTTGCCGCCAGCGCTTTAGGAACATATCCGATTATTCTATTCGGTAATGAAGAGCAGAAGAAAAAATATTTGCCCGATTTGGCCAGTGGAAAGAAATTGGCTGCTTTTGGCTTAACCGAGGCGCAAGCCGGAAGTGATGCCGGCAATATTCAGACGCGGGCAACGAAAGAGGGCGATTATTACATCTTAAACGGCACCAAGCAGTGGATTACTAACGGGGGAGAAGCAGAAATTTATACTGTTGTAGCAATGACCGATAAAACCAAAGGCGCCCGCGGCGCAAGCACCTTTATAGTGGAGAAAGACACGCCCGGATTTACCTTTGGCAAAAAAGAGAAAAAGTTGGGTATCCGCTCCTCGGCAACCAGAGAGCTGGTATTTACTGATTGCAAGGCGCCGAAAGAAAATTTATTGGGTAAGGAGGGAATGGGTTTTATTGTGGCGATGAAAACATTTGACTCCTCCCGCCCCGGCGTTGCCGCTCAGGCCTTGGGCATTGCTCAGGGAGCCTTAGATTTAACTATTGAATATGCCCGCCAGAGAGTCCAATTCGGCAAACCTATCTCTTCCTTCCAGGGAATTCAATTTATGTTAGCCGATATGGCCACCGAGATTGAGGCCGCCCGGGCTTTAGTCTATGCTGCCTGCCGGCATATAGAGAGCGGGGCAAGGAATGTGGCCAGGGAATCAGCTATGGCCAAACTTTTCGCCTCGGATGTTTCTATGAGGGTAACTACGGATTGCGTACAGGTATTCGGCGGATATGGTTATATGCGCGATTATCCCATTGAAAAGTTTATGCGCGACGCCAAGATTACCCAGATTTACGAAGGGACCAATCAGATCCAGCGCGACATCATTGCGCGCCATTTGATTAGAGAATCGATCGTTAAAAAGTAAACCATAATAGGTTTACAGTTTACGGTTTACGGTAATTTGCGTTTTTACCGTAAACCGTACGCCGTAAACCAATTTTTATTTAGAGAAATATGAATATCATCGTCTGCATCAAACAGGTACCTGAGACCTCAGATATCAGAATTGACCCCAAAACCAATACCCTGATTCGCGAAGGCGCCTCCAGCATCATTAATCCTTATGATATGTATGCCATAGAAGAGGCAATAAGAATCAGGGAAAAGACGGGCGGTAAGATAACAGTAATTACTATGGGCCCGCCGCAGGCAGAAGCCGCGGTCAGGGAAACTATATCTTTGGGCTGCGATACAGGCGTGCTTATTTCTGACCGCGCATTTGCCGGCAGCGATACCCTGGCCACGAGTTATACCCTGGCATGCGCTATAAGAAAATTAGGCAGTTTCGATTTAATTATCTGCGGCAAACAGGCGATGGACGGCGATACCGCACAGGTTGGCCCGGGAATTTCCGTTCAACTCAATATCCCTCAGATTACCTATGTCAAGAAAATTGAAAAGATTGACAAAACTTCTGCCCGGGCAGAAAGGATGACCGAAGAAGGTTACGAAATAATAGAAACACCGCTGCCTTGCCTTCTTACCGTAGTAAAGGAAATAAACGAGCCCCGCCTTCCTTCACTAAAAGGAAAGATGCGGGCAAAAAAAGCCGAAATACTTACCTGGACCGCTAAAGACATTCAGGTTGACCCGGAAAAAATCGGCTTGGGCGGCTCGCCCACACAGGTAATCAAGATATTTAGCCCGCCGCCGCGTAAAGGAGGGCAAATCTTTGAAGGCCCTGCCGAAGAGGTAGTTGATAAGCTGGGCGATATTCTTAAAGATGTAATTGCAGAATGTAAATAGAATTCGTTAGTTCGTTTGTTCGTTAGTCAGTTATTAAGTTGGGATTTTTGATAATGAGCATCATCGTTTTAAAAGATAAGTGCACTGGATGTAAGCTTTGTATAAAGGCCTGTCCCTTCGGCGCAATCGCTATAGAAGAGAAGCTGGCCGTTATTGACTTAAACAAATGCACTCTTTGCGGCGCCTGTGTAGATGCCTGCCGCGTCGGCGCAATCCTGCTCGATAAAGAGGCCGCCCCCGCCCACAAATTAACGGCTGAGCAGCTCGCCCAATACAAGGATGTCTGGGTCTTTGCCGAACAAAAAGAGGGTATTGTGCAAAGTGTGGCTTTTGAACTTTTAGGCAAAGGCCGGGAGTTAGCCGACAAATTGGGCTCAAGGCTTTGCGCTGTCTATTTAGGAGAAAGTATCAGCAACCAATTAGAACAGCTCATCTTTCGCGGCGCCGATATAGTTTACGTTGTTGAATCTCCCAAATTAAAGAATTATTTATCTGAAAGCTACAGTAAGGTTCTATCCGAGTTAATTCAGGAACATAAGCCCGAGATTGTCCTTTGCGGAGCCACAAGCCTGGGCCGTTCCCTTATTCCGCGTGTGGCGGCGGCAATAGGAGCAGGCCTTACTGCCGATTGCACCGGATTAGAAATCGAGCAAGAGAGGCGCCTGCTTCTTCAAACCCGTCCGGCCTTCGGCGGCAACATAATGGCCACAATTATCTGTCCCGGCCATCGCCCGCAAATGGCTACTGTGCGGCATAAAGTAATGCCGGAGGCATCGCTAAACAACTCACTGCAAGGCGAGGTAATTAAAAAATATGTGGCCGAAGATAAAATACTCTCGCGAACAAAATTAGTGGACATAGTCAGAGAAACAGAGCCTACCGTAAACATTGCCGAAGCCAATATTATTGTTTCCGGAGGCAGAGGATTGCAGAAACCGGATAATTTTAAGCTGCTTCAGGAATTAGCCTTAGTTTTAGGAGGAGCAGTAGGCGCATCCCGGGCGGCCGTGGACAGTGATTGGATTCCTTATTCACATCAGGTGGGGCAAACAGGCAAAACTGTTTGCCCTAAAATTTACATTGCCTGCGGCATCTCGGGGCAAATTCAGCACTTAGCCGGGATGCAGTCTTCCGAAATTATTATCGCCATCAACAAGGACCCCCAGGCCCCCATCTTTAATGTCGCTACTTACGGTATAGTGGGCGACCTCTTCGAACTCATCCCCGCCCTAACCGCCAAATTCAAACAGCTTCTTGCCAAGCCACATTAGATCATCCCGCCAGAGCGGGACCAACGGGGCAAGTAAGAACTTTATACTCTTTTATATTTTATAAAAGTTCTTGACAAAAGAATATAGTCGTGATATTATGGCTTAAAATAAGGAAAGAGTCATTATGTTTTTTAAGAAAATAGAGCTTTTTGGCTTTAAATCATTTGCCGGAAAAACAAGAGTGGATTTTGAAGCCGGCGTAACCGCCATCGTCGGTCCAAATGGAGGGGGGAAATCAAATTTAGCAGATTCCATCAAGTGGGTCCTGGGAGAACAGTCTGCGCGCAGTATGCGCGGGGCAAAGATGGAAGATGTAATCTTCCATGGCGCAGATGGTATTGCGGCGGTAGGCTTTGCCGAAGTCTCCCTGACTATTTCCAATCAAAACAAGCTCCTGCCATTAGATTATGAAGAGTTAACTATTACCCGCCGTATATTTCGCTCAGGCGAAAGCGAATACCTGATTAATAAAATTCCCATAAGATTAAAAGATATCCATGACCTGTTAATGGGTACGGGACTGGGAATGCATTCTTATTCCATAATGGAGCAGGGAAAGGTAGACCAAATCTTAAGCTCCAAGCCCCAGGACAGGCGCGCTATTTTTGAAGAGGCCAGCGGTATCACTAAGTACAAGTCCAAGAAGGAAGAAGCATTGCGAAAGCTGGAGCACACTCAGCAGAATCTGCAGCGTCTCGGCGACATAGTTGCCGAAGTAAAACGGCAGATAAAGTCCATAGAGCGGCAGGTAAATAAGGCCGAGCGCTACAAGCAGGAATTCGAAAGATTAAAAGAGTATGAGCTTAAGGTTTCGCAGTACGAATACCGAAATCTAAAAAAAGAAAAAGAGGGATTAGAAGATAAAACCAGGCATCTGGAAAAAGAAGAGGCATCTTTAAGCTCTAAGATGAACTCATCTGCCCATGCTTTAGAGAAGACAAAACAGGACTTATCTTCTGTTGAGGAAAAGAGCTCCCAAATCCGGGCCGAAAGTTACGAAATTTGCGCTGTAATTAAAACAGCGGACAATAAAATTGCGTTAAATCAGGAACGCATTGAAGAATTGACCGGGCGTAAGCGGCAGCTTTCGCAACACATTCAGGACATTGAGAAAAAACTAACTGCGACCGCCGAACAGATAAAAGAGACTCGGGCTCAAATAGAAAGCGCAGAAAAAGACAGGCAGGCAAAGGCATCTTTTGTGGTGGAAAAAGAAGAAAATATCGATAAGATTTTAAACTCTGTTAAAGCGGCGCAAAAGAAACTATCCGCCGATAAAGCAGAAGAGGTAGAACTTCTCGCCCGGCAGGCAAGGCTAAAAAATGACTTAACTAAACTTGAGGCAAATTCAGCAAACTTTAATGCGCGTCTTCGCAGATTGAATGTGGAAAGGGAAAAAACTATAGAAGAGCTTAATAGCATTGAAGAAAAAACTAAAATATGCGCAGGAGAGCTTCAGGCGCTAAATGCGCAATTGAAGCAAGCAACAACAGAGCTCTGGGACTTAAAGAGTAATTTGGGCATTAAACTGGAAAAGAAACAGGAATTCGAGTCTCGATTAGAAGATATTTCTCACCGGCTCACTTCACGCCGCTCCCAGTTAGATTTCTTAAAAGAAATAACCAGAAAATATGAAGGCTTTTCCAAAGGCGTAAAGTCCATTCTCTCGGCAAGAGATAACCAGTCGCTTAAGATAGAAGGCCTTTGCGGGGCAGTTGCTAATTTGATTGAGGTTGCGCCCCAATACCACCTTTCTATCGAAATGGCTCTCGGGGAAAATGCTCAAGCCCTTGTAGTAGAAAACACCCGGGTAGCAGACGAAGCCATCGATTACTTAAAAGCAAAAGATTCAGGAAGGGCAAGATTTATCTGTTTAGCTCACTTAAAAGCGGATGTTCCAAAAGCTGTTAAGCCCCGGCAATGCCTGGGTGGGGCCTTAGAATTTGTAAAAGTAGAACCTAAATACCGCAATCTTATGGAAGAGCTTTTAGCCAACACCTTTATTGCGCAAGACTTAGAAACAGCCCGGCATATTCTCCGGGACATAGCCCCCCGCGTCAGGTTAATTACTCTTAATGGCGAAATTTTGACCGCCAGCTCAATAGTCGCAGGAAGCCTTCCTAAGGATTCCGACTCAAGCCTATTGGGAAGAGAGGAAAGAATTAGCAAATACGAAGAGGAATTAGAGAAGCTCGACAAAGAAAAAACCGGCATAGAGAGTTTAAAAGCTCTTCACCAGTCAGAAATAAAAGAGCTCCAGAACCGCATTCAACAGAAAGAACCGGACTTAAATAAACTTAAAATCCATCTTGCTAATAAAGAAAGCGAAAAAGCCGCTATTGAATCGGAGAGAAAGAGATTTGGGGATGAAGCATCCCTTTTAGCCTTGGAGCTTGACGAAACCGATGAACAGGTCCGGCAGCTGCAGAATGAATGGGACAATCTAAATCAGAAATTTATGCGCCAAAAGGTAACCCATGAGGAACTACAAAATAGAATCCAGGCACATCTGGACCTCATAAGTGAGAAAAATCAAGAGAAACAAAATACGCTGGTGGAAATTGCCCAGACTAATGCAGAAGCTTCTGCCTTGGCTCGAAAAACAGAAGATGCCAGGACAAATTTGCAGCTCATTATTGAATCCGAGAGCGAGCAAAAGCAGACGCAACAGGCCAGAGAACAAGAGCTGCAGGATACTACCGCCAAGGCTGAACAACTTAAGCAGGAAATCGCGCAACTTAAGCTGGAGAATAAGGAGTTAACCCAAAGCAAATCAAATGTGGAGCAAAGGCTAAATCAAACCACAGAAAAACGCCTGGGGCTTTCCGGGTCAATCCGGGATTTGGAAGCTCAGACAAGACAAAACCAGAGAGAATTAGACGCAATCAGGGAAAAGAGAGCAGCTTTGCAGCTTAGATTTACAGAGTTAAATTACAAACAAGGCTCCCTGAAAGAGAGGATGCGCGAGAGCTACCAGGTCAATTTGGAAGCTATTGCGGAAGAAACTTCGCAAGTTTCCCTGCCCACCCCGAATTTAGCCGGGCAGGCGGGCCCGCCCGAAGCTTCGGCCTTTGATTTCATCAAAGATGAAATCAAGCGCCTAAAGGAAAAACTTGAGGGGTTGGGGCCTGTAAATTTAGTAGCGATTGAGGAAAACGATCAATTGCAACAGAGGTATTCTTTTCTCAGTTCTCAACAAGAAGACTTAACCTCTGCCCAGGAGTCTCTGCGCAAAGCAATCACCCAGATAAACCACACCGCAAGAAAGATGTTTCTCGAGACCTTTCAAAAGATTCAAATTAGTTTCAAAGAATATTTCCGCATTTTATTCGGAGGCGGGGATGTCCGCCTTATCTTACTTGAGGAAAACAATATCCTGGAAAGCGGCATAGAGATTGTAGTGCGCCCCCTGGGGAAAAAGTTACAAAATATTTCTTTGCTTTCCGGAGGAGAAAAAGCCCTGACGGCAATCGCTCTTCTTTTCGCTATTTTTAAGGTTAAGCCCAGTCCTTTCTGTATCCTTGACGAAGTAGATGCGCCTTTAGACGAAGCGAACGTAGGCCGTTTCACAAACCTCTTGTCCGAATTTATTAAAACCTCGCAATTCATTATCGTCACCCACAATAAGAAGACCATCAATATGGCCGATATTATGTATGGCATCACTATGGAGAAATCCGGTGTTTCCAAGATTGTTTCGGTGAGATTTACGCAGGAAAAGGAAAGAGAATTGCCCGCCAGAGAAATACCCCAGCCCGTTGAAACTTAAGTAGAATAGATATGTGTCCTGTTTTTTCCTGCCTTTTTAGCCTGATAGAGCGCGCTATCTGCCTTAGAGATTAATCCTTGCTTTTCTTTGCCGTCCTCCGGAAAAGAGGCCAGCCCTAAACTAATCGTAAGGCTGTTGTTAGGCTGGATATCCTCCCCCGGAAAGGCAAATTTCTCCACAGCCTGCCTTAACCTTTCTGCCAACCCCCAGGCGGATTCTTTGTTTGTATCAAGAAGCACAACCACAAATTCCTCTCCGCCGTATCGGGCAAGGATATCCGTCGAACGACAGGTCCTTTTCAGGATTTTAGCTATATTGATTAAGACCTTATCGCCTGCGGGGTGCCCTAAGGTGTCGTTGAAATTTTTAAAATTGTCTATATCAATCATTACTAAGGAAAGCGGCCTTTTAAACTTTGCCGCTGTTTTAAGTTCTCTGCTTAAAAGGTATTGGAAGCGGCCGTGATTGATAAGATTAGTTAAAGAATCTAAATGGGAAAGGCTTACAGTCCTTTCGTAAAGATGAGAGTTTTCAATTGCCAAGCCGGCTTGATTGGCAAACATAGTTAAAATTCTTATATCATCTTTATTTATCGGTTTTTTGGTAAATATATTATCTACAAGGATAACTCCGATAGTCCTATCTTTTGTTTTTAAGGGGACGGTAACAAAATGTTCGGTCTTTAATAAGGCGCAAACCGGGTCTTTAACCTTTCTGCTTACTTCATCTGTGGTAATTTCAAAAGTCATCCCTTCCAATACTGTAAGCGCAAGAATTCCCGTGTTTTCCCGCAAAGGTACCTTTATGGATTTAACCAGTCTGTCCAGCCGCAGGCCTTTTCTTTTAATAAGTTTCTTATGGGCGCTGATCAGGTCTTCGAGGGTGGTCTTTTCGGCCTCAATCTTTCTCCATATCTTATCGGCTTCCTCGGCAGTATCCGGGCCGATGCCCATCTTTCCTTCAAGTGTCTTTTTTCTTTCGTTAACCAAAAAAAGCATTGCCCGGTTGAAACCCAGACCCTCATGGGAGGTAACGCAGGTGAGGATGATATAGAGAACCTCATCGAGTTTCAGGGTAGTGCGCATTAAGTTGCCGACCTCATAAAACATCCAGAGCTCGGCCCGCGCTTTCTCTAACTCTTTTTGAAATTGCTGTTTTTCCATGGTATAGGAAAGTATATAGCGGATACCACTGCGAGATACTTCGCTTCGCTCAATATCGTCCTCGTCCTTCGCAAAGCGGAGGACGAAAATCGCACTTGTGCCCTTTAGGGTATTAGAGTTATCGCGAAGCGATTTTCT